>CAMYTM010000058.1 GCA_947297555.1 uncultured Mycoplasmatota bacterium
TTAATAGAAAAGAACGAAGAGATTATGTTTTCTTTTTATTACCAGAACTATAACCTATCCTACACGATACAGAAGGCATTATTGTATACCAAGAACAAGTCATGCAAATTTTAGTTACTATCGGAGGATATAGTTATGCGGAGGCAGATATCATAAGAAGAGCCATGAGCAAAAAAAAGCGAGAAGTTATTGAAAGCGAAAGAGATAAGTTTGTTTCACGAGCCATAAAAAAAGGTTTTTCTAAAAAAACAGTAGAAGAACTATACGATTTAATTTTAAAATTTGCGGGCTATGGTTTTAATAAATCCCATTCTGTTTCGTATGCTTTGATAGGGTACCAGATGGCTTATTTAAAAGTAAAGTTTTCTACTTACTTTTTAACAAATCTACTAAATATGTGTATTGATAGCGAAATAAAGACAAAAGAATATTTATTAGAAGCCAAGACTCATAATCTAGTGATTCTACATCCAAATATTAATATAAGCAAAGATGTATATAAAGTGCAAAAAAATGAACTAATTCTTCCTCTTTCCATTATTAAAGGATTAGGGAGTGTTTCTATTACTAACATATTAGAGGAAAGAGAAAAAAATGGGTTATTTTTAGATTTTGTCGATTTTGTAACACGAACTATACATAAAAATGTGAATGTAAAAATCATTGAAACTTTGATTCATGCTGGGGCCTTAGAATGTTTTGGGAATATGACAACATTAAAAAAAAAATTTACCTGCTGTTATGAATTATGCTGAAATTGCTTGTGATGTGGATTCTCCGCTTCTGTTAAAACCAATATTAAAACCATATGAAGAGGAAGAAAATAAGAATAAGTTGGAATTTGAAAGTTATGGTTTTTATATCACGAACCATCCTTCTTCTATTTACACTGGAGAACGCATAATGAAATTAAAAAATATCGAAAATTATTTTGATAAATATGTAAGATGCGTGGTTCTTATTGAAAGTATTAAAAAAACAAAAACAAAAACAGGAGAAGAAATGGCTTTTGTAGAAGCAAGTGACGAAACAGGATTTTCTTCCTTTGTTGTATTTGCTCGCCAATTACGTTTAGTAGAAGATTTACATGTTAAAGATATTGTAGAAATGCAAGGAAGAGTAACCAAAAGATTTGATAAGTATCAAATCAATATTAATAATATCATAAAGAAATAATGTAACTAATATTTGTATAGCATAGAAGAAAACGATTATTTCGTAAATACATTGTAAAGAAAGAAGAAAAATATAAATCAATATTACAGAAATAAAAAGAGGAAATTTGCGATTGAAAAGTGGAAATAAAGACATAAAAGAAGTCGTTCCCATTTAAAATCATAATCAAAATTTGCAATTCTTACTATAAAAAATAAGTTATAATAAAGTAGTCGAGTATGTGAAATTAACAAAAAAGAAATTAGATGTGTGGTGGATTTTGTTTTATAAAATTCACTAGTAGAGGAGTAAAAGTATGACAGAAGAATTAAAGCGTTTTTTTACAAGTATAAAATATGACCTTCAAGAAAATGATTTTGAGGGAGCCAGTGTCCAAAAAGTAATTTATTTAAAACAGAGAAATACATTTGAAGTCTATTTAAAATTCAAAAAAGTATTGCCTATTTCCATTGTAAAAGAAATACAAAAAGCCTCATTAAATAAAATGAATCAAGAAAAAGAGTGTACAATTCATTTTGTATATGATGAAATTTCTCATGAGGATGTTTTAATATATTTAAAAGATTGTATTAAAGAACTTACGAAAAAAAGACCATCTTTAGTGAATCTAATAGATGCTCTAGTGACAATCGAAGATGAAATCATTACTCTTGAAGTAAGTACTCGTATGGAAGAAGCAGAAGTAAAAAAGGAAGCCAAAGGAATTACTTCTAAACTTTATTCTTATGGATTAGGAGAATACGAACTAACCAGTATTTTAAATGAAGAATTAAATAGAGAAGTGAAAGAAGATATAGAAAAAAACAAAACAGCGGAAATTCCTGTAATTCTTACAAATCCAAACCAACCGGATAAAGAATTGTTAGAAGGAGAAATCCTTTCTTTAGAAACAATAAAAAAACCCATTCGAAATGCCGTTATAGAAGGTTATATTGTAGATATTTCTACTTTGGAACATGAAAAAGTAAATATTATTACATTAAAAATAAGTGATAAAACAAGTCAATTATCTGTTAAAATTTTTAAAAAACCAAGCGAATTAGAAGAATTTAAAAAATTATTAGAAAAATTTAAAGAAGGTTTTTGGTATCGTTTTTCAGGAAGAATAAAACAAGATTCTTATGACAATGCTTTAATTTTAACAGTAAATGATTTTATGCCCTTAGATAAGGAAGAAGAAACGCTAGAAAAACAAGAAATTTCCATTAAACCAATGAATGATGGTCCAATTGAGGGGAAAATAACGGCGATTGATAACATTATGGGAGATATTCCTAACATTACAATTGAAGCCTACATTTTTGGAAAAGATGTAATGGAACATGAGAAAATTAACATTTTGACTCTAAAAATTAGCGATAAAACGAATAGCCTGCTTGCGAAAATTTTTAAAAGACCAAAAGAGTTAGATGAATTTCGTAGCATTGTAAAAGATTTGAAAGAAGGGTCTTGGTATCGCTTTCAAGGAAATGTAAAACGAGATGATTTTGCCAAAGATTTAGTTCTTACAATTTTAAAATATGAAAGCATTGATTCAAAAGATGAAATTACCAAAGAATTAACAGATAATCCTAGAGTAGAGTTACACACGCATACAATGATGAGTGCAATGGACGGGGTTATTGATGCAAAAACTCTTGTAAAACATTCTATCAAAATAGGACAAAAAGCAATAGGAATAACCGATCATAACTGTGTGCAAGCCTTCCCAGATTTGTATCATGCTGTATGTGATTATAATAAAGGAAAAGAAGAAAGTGAGCATTTTAAGGTTTTATATGGTGCAGAGATGAATGTAGTTGCTGATGATATAGATATCATAGTAAATAATCGAACATTCAACTTACTTGAAGACACGTTTGTAGTATTTGATACAGAAACCACGGGATTCTATGCGGGAAGTGACCAAATGATTGAAATTGGAGCCGTAAAAATAGCAAGTGGAAAAATAATAGATCGATTTGATGAATTGATTGATCCGCATCGTAAAATTCCCAAGAAGATTACAGAACTAACATTCATCACAGATGAAATGTTAGCAGGAAAAGATTCAGAAGAAAATGTAACAAAACGATTCTTAGAGTGGGTAGGAGATTTACCTATGATAGCGCATAATGCCAAGTTTGATATTTCTTTTATGAAAGCGGCTTGTACTAAATATCATTTTCCAGAATTTAATGCGACTGTTTTAGATACAATGAGTATTGCTCGTATGCTTCATCCAGAATGGCCCAATCATAAGTTACAAACGTTAACTAAAAAATTAGATATTCCTTGGGACGAAGAAAAACACCATAGAGCGGATTACGATGCAGAAGGAACAGCACTTGCTTATCACAAAATGGCAAAGGCTCTTTATGATCAAAATATTAGTACAACAGACGATTTACTTGCTAATATTGATATGGAATCTTTAGTTCGATTTGCTTTTCCTTTCCATGCTACCATGATAGCAAAAGATAGAGTTGGACTTAAAAATCTATTTAAAATTGTTTCAATCGCAAATACGAAATATTTATATAAAAATGAACAACCAAAAATTCCAAGAAAAGAAGTAGAGGCATTACGTGAAGGACTGCTCATTGGTTCTGGTTGTATACATGGAGAAATTTTTGATAAGGCTTCAGGAAAAGAAGATGAAGAGTTAGTAAACATGATGAGTTTTTATGATTACATTGAGGTGCAACCAATCAGTGCATTTTCTCATCTGATAGGACCAGATGCTAAATTTCCAAGTGCTCCTGCAGCAGAAGAATATTTAAAAAGAATTATAAGAGTAGCCAAAGAGGCTGGGAAACCTGTGGTAGCAACGGGGGATGTGCATAATCTAAAAAAAGAAGATAAAATTTATCGCGAAATTATCATTAACCAAAAATTCAATGGAAAATTACATCCTTTAAAGAGAAAGGGAATTGACGTTCCCAATCAATATTTAAAAACAACAGAAGAAATGATGGACGATTTCACATTTTTAGAAGAAGATATGCGTCGGGAAATTATCGTTGAAAATCCCAATAAGATTGCGAATCTGGTGGAGGAAATTGAAGTGATTATTGATACCCCTAATCCCTTTGCCCCAAGAATTCCCCATTCTGTCGAAACAATGACAGAGTTGGTTTACAACAAAGCAGATTTATTATATGGTAATCCTCTTCCTTTAAATATTGAAGAACGACTTGCCAAAGAGTTATATGGAGATGCATTAATTCATGCTTGTAAAAATGAAGAAAGTGAGGAAGAAAAAGCATTTTCTCTAATACATACTACTATTTTAAAAGGAAAAGAAGCCGTTAAAGATATGGTAAAGAAACATTTAACAAAAGAAGAAACTGAGGAAAAAACGGAAGAAGAACTTGATAAATTAGCCTTCAAAAAATTAGGAGGAATCATTGGGGCTAATTATGACGTTATTTATTTAATTGCTCAAAAATTAGTAAAACACTCTAATGATGAGGGATTCTTAGTGGGGTCCCGTGGTTCTGTCGGTTCATCATTTGTTGCCAATATGATGGGAATAACAGAGGTTAATAGTATGCCTGCTCATTATCGTTGCCCAAAATGTAAAACAAGTATTTTCAATAACGAAGAAGGAGAATCTTTAGGGGTTACGTATTCTTGTGGATTTGATTTACCCGACAAAAATTGTCCAGAGTGTGGAGAAAAAATGACAAAAGATGGTCATGACATCCCGTTTGCTACTTTCCTTGGATTTAATGCCGATAAGGTACCCGATATAGATCTTAACTTTTCTGATTTAAACCAAGCCAGTGCTCATGAATATACAAAAGTATTATTTGGTGTTGACAATGTCTATCGGGCTGGAACAATTGGAACTGTTGCTGTAAAAACGGCGTATGGTTATGTAAAAGGCTATTGCGAAGAAAAAGGAATTATCA
>CAMYTM010000059.1 GCA_947297555.1 uncultured Mycoplasmatota bacterium
GGAATCGTCCTTATCTTCCTATTGAAAAAGAAGATATGGGAGGCTATTTTAGAATTATCACTTCTACTAAACCAGGCTTAACTGGTATTTGGCAGGTTAGTGGAAGAAGCAATACAACTTTCCAGAAGCGTTTGATTTTGGAAAAAAATTATAGTTTACATCCTAGTTTTAAAAAGGATTTAGAAATTATTTGGAAAACTATCGTGCAAGTATTTAAAAAAGATGGTGCAGAATAATCAATTTAAGATAAAAATAAGAGTAAAAATATGATATGATAACTATATACGTAAAATAGCAGTATGGTATAGTTATTTTTTTATGTGAGGGAGTGACAGATAAATGGAGAAAAAGAAGAGGATGTTAGTGTATGCAAATTATTTTTATCCAGAAGTTGCTTCTACGGCACAAATATTAACGGAGTTATGCCAAGGTTTACAGAATGATTTTCTGATTACAGTAATATGCTCTGTTCCTTGTTACACAGGAAATATAGCAGCAGAATACAAAACAAAAAGGTTTTATGAGGAAGAATTTGAGGGAATTAGAATTATAAGAGTCCGTGTACGTGATTTTGATAAAAAGAAGAAAAAAAGTAGAATTTTTCACATCATTAGTTATTTTTTAAATTCTTTTTTGGCAACTTGTAAAGTTGGAAAACAAGACATTGTATATACCATATCACAACCTCCGATATTAGGAGGAATTTTAGGAAATTTAGGGCGTTTGTTAACCAAGGGGAAATTAATTTATAATATTCAAGATTTTAATCCAGAACAAATTATGGCCATAAAATATTCTAAAAATAAGTTTCTTTTAAAAGTACTTTTTTGGCTAGATAAACATTCTTGCCATAAATCAGATTTAGTTGTGACAGTAGGTTCTGATATGCAAAAAACATTAGAAAATCGCTTTAAAAATCAAAAAATTCCTTCTAATGTCGTGATTCATAATTGGATAAATGATCAAGAAATTTATCCTTTAGAAAAGAATCATAATCAAGTGATGCAATTTAGAAAAAAATACCATTTAGATAATAAATTTGTTATCATGTATTCTGGAAATATTGGATTGTATTATGATTTGGAAAATATAATAAAAATTATGGCAAAATTTAAAAAAGAGAGAGATGTTGTTTTTGCTTTTGTTGGAGAGGGTTCTGTTAAAGATAATCTTGTCAGGTTTTGTGATGAGCAACAATTGGAAAATATTACATTTATCCCTTATCAAGATAAAAAAGATTTACTTTACAGTTTGAATGGTGCGGATGTTCATTTAGTTACAAATGCAAAAGGGATTAAAGGTGTATCTGTTCCTAGTAAAATTTATGGTTGTTTGGCCACCAATATTCCTATTTTTGGCATTTTAGAACCTGAAACAGAAGCCTGGAATATTATAAAAAAATCGAACTGTGGAATGACAGCGGAAACTGGAAATTATAATGAGATTGAGGAAAAATTAAGACAAATAATTTTAGAAAAGGAACATTTTGTTAAGAAACATATGACAGGTAGAAAATATTTAGAAGAGAATTTTACGAAGGAAAAATCAATCGAAAAATATAGGAGCGAAATAAAAAAATTAGTAAAGTAGGGAGATATATGCAAGATAGAGATTTTTTTATATCTGTTGCTATGGCAACTTATAATGGAGAAAGGTTTATAGAAGAACAGATTACATCTATTTTAAAAAATTTAAATGAGAATGATGAACTTATTATTTCAGATGATGCATCAACTGATCAAACGCTTGCTATTATAAAAACTTTTTCTGATAAAAGAATTAAAATAATAAAAGGGCCTCAAAAAGGAGTAAAACAAAATTTTGCCAATGCGCTTGCTCATTGTCAAGGCAAGTATATTTTTTTATCTGATCAAGATGACATATGGGAAGAAAATAAAGTATTGAAAGTGTTAAAAGTATTGGAAGAAAAAGAGTGTACAGGTATAGTACATGATTGTGTTGTTGTTAATGAAGATGCAACAAAAAATTTAATGGATTCATTTTTTCTACATCGTAAATCAAAATCTGGTATAATAAGAAATATATACAAAAATAGATATTTAGGGTGTTGTATAGCATTTTCTAGAGAGATGATAAAGTACATTTTGCCAATTCCAGAGAATATTGAAATGCACGACCAATGGATAGGCCTATTGTGTGAAAAATATGGAAGTGTCTATTTTATGAAAGAGAAATTAATAAAATATCGTAGACATGGAGGAAATGTATCTGCTATGCGACATTATCCTTTACTGAAAATGATTCAAAATAGAGTATCTTTAATAAAAGAATTTTGTAAAAGAATAAAAAAGAATTAAATGGAATAAAAAGAGGTGGTTTAGAGTGATACCTTATCTTATTTTAGTATTCATTGTAGTAATATCTTATTTTATCATGAAGAGAAATTTTAAAAATTATAAAAAAAAGTATTGTATATTTATGGGAATTATTTTATTTTTAATGCTTGCTTTTCGTGATACTTCGATGGGAGTTGATTTACAAGGACTTTATATTCCTTATTTTAATATTATTAAAAACTTATCTTTTGCAGAAACCATTCAATTTACTCAAAATCAACAAACGGAAGTACTGTTTTATCTCTTAAATAAAGTTATCTCTTTGTTTAGTAAGAATATTCATTTTTATCTGGCTATTATGTCGATTCCTTATGTATTGGTAGTAAGTCGCTTTATTTACAAGTATTCTAAAAATCCGTTATTAGGGTATTTGATTTTTCTTTCTTTAAATTATTATTGTTTTAGTTTTTCAGCATTACGACATACTTTGGCTGCAAGTGCTTTGGTGTTTAGTTATGACTATTTGAAACAAAAAAGGGCAATGCCTTTTATACTCTGTGTTTTACTGGCCACATTGTTTCACCGTACGGCATTAGTCTTTTTAATTGCTTATCCTTTGATTCATTTTAAAATCAGTTGGAAGCAGACTTTTATAATGCTATTGATTCTATTATGTTCTACATTGCTTAGAGAATTTCTTTTTACTTTTATTTTTTCTGTTTTTGATTCTGGACATTTTTCTAATTATGTAAGTATAGGAAAATCCATGAGTTTAGTGTTTTTTGTCATTAATTTTTTATTGTATCTTTTTATGCTATATGTATTTAGAGAAAAAAAGAATGAACCAGAAAATCGTATTCTTTTGAATTTGCAATTTTTATGTATTTGCTTTGCTGCTTTAACTCCTGTTTTAGGAGAAATGATTCGTATAAGTTTTTATTTTGGGGTATTTTTATGTGCTAGTTTACCCAATGCCATAGAATATTCAAAGTATAAAATTAATAAAAGAGTCTATTATTCGGTTTTAGGGCTTTGTTTTATTCTTTATTTTTTAAACTTTACCGTTTATAATAGTTCCCTAGTACCGTATGTAAGCATTTTTAATTAGGAGGAGTTCTTTTTTATGAATAAAGAGATTATAGAAGCATTAGAAGAAATTGTGAAAGAATACAATGCTATTTTATATTCCAAAGAATATAGAGTAGGAGCCAAATTATTAGAATTCAAAAGTTTAATCAAACGAGGTAAAATTTTTACGATTTTAAAAAAGATAATCATTCATAATAAAATAAAAAAATATGAAAACGGTGAACCAATAAAATACAATATTCAAAATATTCCAGTGTTGGATAAGAAAATAGTCATATATACGTGTATTACAGGGGATTATGATCGAGTAAGAGAACCTTTATTAAAGGTGCCAAATTGTGATTATATTCTTTTTACAGATAATGTAAATTTAAAAAGTAAAAAATGGAATGTTCAAGTGATTCCGAAAGAAATAATGGAACAGTATAAAAACAATGGTACGCTTTTAAATCGTTATTATAAATTAAATCCTTTTTTATTATTTAAAGAGTATGACTATGCTATTTATGTAGATGGAAGTGTGCAAATAGTTTCAGATCTTTCTACATTAGTTCATAGTATTGGGCCTCTTGGAATTGCTTTACATAAACATCGTTTTCGTCATTGTATTTATGATGAATTTGAAGCCTGTAAAATTTTGAAAAAAGGAAATCAAAAACATTTGCAAGAGCAAATAGAACAATATAAAAAAGAGGGATTTCCTAAAAAATATGGTATGGCAGAGTGTGGTGTAATTGTTTTGGATTTACATAATAAAATGGCGAAGGAAATTTTTAATGATTGGTTTTTGGAATTATTAAATACTTCTAGTTTACGAGATCAAATTTCACTTCCTTTTGTTCTTTGGAAAAAGAATATCCAAGTAGAGCAAATTACAACTTTAGGAAATAATATTTTTCAAAATCCTAAAATTATAATACATAAAAATCATACGAAATAAAGTTAGGAGGGAGAATATCATGTTAAAAAAAATAGTGAATTATAGTTTACATCCTAGTAGATTTATCATTTTTTTTGCTTCTCGAAATATTTTAAAATTAAAAGATGAAACGTATTTAAAAATATTATTTAAACTTAGTATGAAACAGGATTTGGATTTGAAAAATCCCAAAACTTTTAATGAAAAATTACAATGGTTGAAACTTTATGATCGAAAAGAAATATATACCACCATGGTGGACAAATACGAAGTGAAAGAATATGTATCTAAAAAAATAGGGAGTGAATATATTATTCCTACATTAGGTATTTTTGCTAATTTTGATGAAATTGATTTTGAACAATTGCCTAATCAATTTGTGATAAAATGCACCCATGATTCGGGTGGTTTGGTCGTATGTAAAGAGAAAAGAGATTTTGAAACAACATCTGCTAAGAAAAAAATTCAAAAATGTTTAAAACATAATTTTTATTATTTAGCCAGAGAATGGCCTTATAAAAATGTGAAGCCTAGAATAATCATAGAAGAATATATGTTTGATGAGAATCAAAGATTAGGGTTAATAGATTATAAGTTTTATTGTTTTTCTGGAGAACCTAAATTTTTGTATGTCTCTGAGGGGTTAGAAAATCATCAGACGGCTAAAATTAATTTTTTAAATTTGGATTATACGCTTGCGCCATTTCAAAGAGATGATTTTATT
>CAMYTM010000060.1 GCA_947297555.1 uncultured Mycoplasmatota bacterium
AAACTGTGACACTGATGGTGATGGTAGACCGGATAAAAATATAGATATTAATGGCGATGGCAAACCAGATATTAATATTGATACGAATGGTGATGGAATATGCGATTTGAATTGTGACACTGATGGTGATGGTAAGCCAGATAAAAATGTAGATACAAATGGCGATGGAAAATGTAATTTAAATTGTGATAATTTACAAAATCCTCCTCAAAATCCAAATATACCTAATATTAATATAGATAATAATGGCGATGGAGTTTGTGATTTAAACTGTGATACTGATGGTGATGGCAAACCAGATAAAAATGTAGATACAAATGGCGATGGAAAATGTGATTTGAATTGTAGTGATGATCCAATAGTTGATATTTCTACTGGAAATAATAATGCTACTTTGTTTGTATCTTATACCAAAAGTGTTGTTGCTACTAACATTGGCCTTGGTTGGCATGACACTCAAACATTTACTGTTGAAAATAAGTCAAATGAAACGGTTGTATTTGATATCAATTGGACGAATATTAAAAATGAGTTTACTCATGAAGGTTCATTTACTTATTCTGTAAAGAGAAATGGCATTTTAGAAAAGGATTCAACTCCTGCTCCAAAGGCTAATTCTGCTATGTTGAGTCGTGTAATTATTCCTGCTAACACTACTTATTATTATGAAATAGAATATAAATTTAATAATTTACCAATTCCTCAAGATGAAGATGCTGGTAAGTCATTTAGTGCAAGATTGGAAGTTGTTTCATCAAAATAAGAACTCATGGAGATGAGTTTTTTTCTTGTATTTTTTACAGTAGTAGATTATAATTAAATAGAATAGAGAGGGTCGCAATATGAAGCCGAGAGAAAATTATAGTGGTTTTAAAGGCGTATTTAAATTTATTACCAGTGTCATTTCATGGACTGCATTGGTTATTTTAATATTGTTAGCCCTTTTTTTAGCCTATTATACAATTAGTACTCGTATTTACTCTAGTAAGGGTGAAAAATTTGAACCTTATGTATCTTTATATACTATTGTAAGTGGTAGTATGGAGCCAAATATTAAGGTGTATGATGTTGTAATTTCTAAGAAAATAAAAAATCCTAAAGATATCAAAGTAGGCGATGTTATAACATTTGTTTCTACAAGTTCGATATCAAAAGGAATGACGGTTACCCATCGTGTTATAGAAGTAAAAGAGACAGAGAAGGGTACAGTTTATCGTACAAAGGGTGATAATAATCTTAGTCCAGATACTGCTCCAGCAGAGTTTCATAATGTAATAGGGAAAGTAATTTTACGTGTACCACAACTTGGTAGAGTACAGAGTTTTATTGGGACTCAAAGTGGATGGTTAATTGTCATTGTTATTCCAGCCCTTATTATTATTATTTCGGATATTTTAAAAATTTTTAAATTGGCTGGAGTTAAAAATCAAATTGAACAAATTGATGAAGATAATAAAAGAATGAAACGTGAAAGATCTAAAAGGGAAGAAATTCGTAAAGAAGAAATCAGGAAACGTTTAAGACTAGAAAAAAGCATATATGAAATTGAACCTATTGTAACGCAAAAACCAACGAGAATTGTAGTTGCTAAAAAAGCTCCAATGCAAACTGATGATATATCTAAAGAACCTATGATTCTTTCTAGAACAAAAGCACGAAATGCGAAAAGTAATAGACAAAATAATTCTAGAAAGTCTAAACAAAGAAAAAATAAACGATAAGTAGTTGCTTTATCGTTTTTTTTATGTATAATAAGCAATACAGTGGGGATTATAAGATTATGAAAATAGTAGAAGATATTAACAGATTGATTTTAAAAAAAGTTATAGAAATTGTATTTATGGTAGGTTTTGTTTTTTTTGCTACTTATTTATGGAGAGGAAAACATTCCCAAAATATGCTTGCAGCAATGAATACTTTTCATAACTTGAGTTATACAGATTTAATTGTTACTGATCCTATTGATTATAGTATGTTTCCCATGACAGATGAATATGCTATGCAGTATTTAAAACCATGTTTCATTCAAGTTATAAATGAAACTTATACACATGAAAATTATACTCTTGTTTTAAAAATAAATAAGAAATCTTCTTTGGATTATCATTTTTTAAATCTTGGTTTGAATGAAAAAGTATATTCTTTAAAAGATTTAGAAAGTAAAGATACTAATGATGAAATTGTTTTTATATTAGCAAGAGATTCTATTGTGGGAGAAGTAAAAAACTATAATATTCGTCTTTGGTTAGATTCGCAAACTGGTAATGAAATGCAGGCGAAAAATTTAATTATGAACTTTGATTTAATAAATGAAACTACGCAAGTGTAGTCTTTTTTTTTCTTGTAAAACCAGTTTAATTTTGGTATTATTAAATTATGGTGATAATATGAACTATAAGAAAGTTTTTAAAAGAGAAACTAAAGTCATTGCTTATGTTGTTATTGCCCTTACTCTAGTTGTAATTGGTACGAGTTATGCTCTATTTTTACAAGTAAATAATAATCGTGATAACCAAGTTGTAACGGCAGGAAGTTTAATTATTGAATATGATAAAGGGAATACTATAATAGTGGATGAAAATGATGAAAATAATTGTTTGATACCACAGGGAGATGAAACAGGTTCAGGAACAGGAGGATGCAAGTTTACTTTAAGTGTAACCAATACTGGGACACTTCCTATGCAATATAATTTATTAATATATGATAATGTTGAAGAAGCACCAAGTGATGCTATTTTTGTAGATCATTCTTTAGTAAGACATTCGTTAAATAAGCAAATTTCTAAGGAAGGCACAAATACTGAAACAGTAACTGATGCAAAATCATTAAGTGAGTTAACTTTAAATGAAGGAAAAAGAACTTTAGAATCAAATATAATTGAAGTAGGTGAAACTATTACCTTTTCTCTAAATATATGGATTAGTGAAGACGCAACAATTGATATTATTGGTCAATATGTTTATTTGAAATTGGACGTTGTAGGTAGTGTGTTTGAGGGAAGTAGTGCAGCAAAGTTGTTAACCTCTGATCAATCTAATTCAAGTTTAGAAGAAATAGAGTTACCATCTACATATAATACAGAGGAAATGAAAAAAGAATACCGTTATACAGGAGAAAATCCTAATAACTATGTATATTTTAATTGTAGTGATGATAGTTCATTGGAAACTTGTGAAGTGTGGAGAATTCTAGGAATTTATAATGAAGAACAGTTAAAATTAATCCGTGATTATACGAATTTAGAAAATGTGTATAGTGAAGAGGATATGCTTTTTGATAAGTCTTCTATTAATAAATATTTAAATGGAGAATTTTATCATTCTTTGAGTCAAACTTCAAAGAGTCAAATTAGTCCACATGTATTTAAAACAATAGGTACTTCTTCATTAGAAGTAACTTCTATGGAAATATATGATGAAGAAATAGCACAAGAGAATGGAATATTAATTAATGTAGGGTTGATGAACGCTAGTGATTATGCCTTTGCTAATTCAATTAATAATGAAACTTTATTAAGTAATTTAAGTAGTTTGAATGCTACAAATTGGCTTTATTCTTTTAAAGATGAGTGGTTAATTAACCAAATTAATTCTAATGTATATTCGGTTAGTAATGATGGAAATATAGTACTTAGTAGTCCTTTAGATAAAAAATTAATAAGACCTGTTGTTTATTTAAATCCTAATGTTAGTATCGTAAAAGGAGACGGTACAGAAGCCAATCCATACGTATTATCTAAATAGCCGTAATTGGCTATTTTTAAATGATAAGGAGGAATTTAGTAAATGAGAAAATAGTTAGGAGATTATATAAAGGAGTTAGAAATTATTAACAAAAAATGTTCAAAAGAAGAAGTAGAAGAAGTTCTTACAAAGATTCAATTTTTTCAACATGAAAGATTAATTCATTTATTAGTTACGTTTTTCTTTGCACTTTTAACTATTATATTTATGGTATTTGGAATGCTTTCTTATGTATTTTTAATTCCTTTCTTTATCTTGCTGTTTTTGATTTTTTTATATCGTTCATTACTTTTATTTAGAAAATAGTATACAATATTTATATAAGTTGTATGATAAATTAAAGAAGTGATACTGTGAATTTAGATATTCAAAAAAGTTAGATAGTTTAAGTAAGTCTAAGTTCAGAAGTCGTTTTCATTTGAAGGATAAAGAGATTCTTTATATAGAAGAAAAAGGAATTGATGTAATACGAAAACATGCTAGTGATTTTGTTTTTAAAAGACTTTCTTCTAAAGTGATTAAATGATGGCAAACATACTCCTATGAGAGGGCATCCTGTTTTTGTTGCAGAGCATGCTACTGCAACGTGTTTTCGCGGTTGTTTAGAAAAATGGTATGGTATTCCTAAGGATAGAGAACTCACTAAATTAGAGCAAGAATGCATAGTAGATATAATTATGACATGGATAGAAAAAGAATTAAAGAAATAGAGGTTAATTATGGACGAGATTATAACAGATGAATTTATACAATATAAAACCGGATTTTTGTCTGGAAAAAATGAAATAATAGAGGCTTTTACTTTAGGCAAAGTTATGGATTTTAATAGAAAGGATGCGTATTTTTTGCAAGAAGAGACTTGGTACTATTATGGATTTTTAGATGGTTTTACTTATTTCTCTGATTTGATTGATGAAGGCAAATTAGATTTAGAAAAATTAAATACAAGAAAAATTGTAAAAGAATGTTTTACTAATAGAGTAATGCAAGAAAATCAAAGAGTGGATAAAGAGATTCCTATTGGTAAATTTAGAATGTAATTATTCTCTTTTCAAATAGGGAATTTTTCGTTATAATACAACAAAAGCGAGGTTTTCGTTATGGGGAATTTTTTGAGAAAGAGAAAATATAGGAAACGTTATAGACGTTTTAAAACATGTAGTTTACCTTATCCATTTTATGATGTAACACGAGATACTTATGAGTGGGTATATTTTGATTTTATCAGACGATCTTATAGTGTAGATAGG
>CAMYTM010000061.1 GCA_947297555.1 uncultured Mycoplasmatota bacterium
CATTTTTACAAACACCTCTTACCGTCATAGAGCGTCATGGCCATAAAATAAAAACGATTCCAAATTCGGATAAAGAGACTTTAGAAGGTGTAGATGCCACTATTACAAGTGGCTGGCTAGATTTAAAGGTACGAAATGATACGCGAGATACCTATCAAATTTTGATTACATTTGATTCTGTTTTCATGACAGTATCGATATTTTGTAATCATGAACAATCCTTTAAAATTAAGATAATAAATGAAAATTTAGAATATTTTTGGGAAGAAGGAAAAAAGTTTGAAAGTGTCGATGTAATACGAGAAATTATTGATAAAAAAGGAAGAACAATAGAAAAAAAATTACTCTATAAAGAAAAAGTAGAAATCAAATACAATCTACCAGATGAGAAAGGAGAAAAATTAAAATGAAAAAAACAACCATTGCTGTTCTTTTTGGAGGAAAATCTAGTGAATATGAAATTTCCCTTTCCTCGGTTACTTCTGTTTTAAAAAATTTAAATTCTCAAAAATATGAAATTCTAAAAATTGGTATAACCAAAGATGGAAATTTTTATTTCTACGAAGGCAGTATAGAAAATATAGAAAACAATACTTGGTTTTCAAAAGAAAGAACAAAATCTATCACTTTTTCTTGTAATAAAAAAGAACATGGATTTTATTTTTTAGAGTCAGGAAGTTTTGTCCATGTTGATATTGTATTTCCAGTTTTGCATGGACAAAATGGAGAAGATGGTAGGTTACAAGGATTATTAGAATTAGCAGGACTTCCTTATGTGGGATGTAACATGATGTCTTCTAGTTTGTGTATGGATAAATTTTTAGCCCATCAACTTGTTGAAAAAGAAGGAATTCTAGTTCCAAAGTCGTATGCTTTTACAAAAAAAGAGGATAGAAAAACCATTTTTCATCAAGTGAAACATTTAAAGTATCCACTATTTGTTAAGCCTTTAAAAGGAGGTTCTTCAATAGGAATTACTTTAGTATATCAAAAAGAAGATTTAATAGATGCAATAAATTTTGCTTGTTTGTATGACGATTATTTTTTGATTGAGGAAAAAATAGAAGGAATAGAAGTTGGCTGCGCAATTTTAGGAAATGACGAACCTCTTATAGGAGAAGTTGATGAAATTGAACTTAATAGTAGTTTTTATGATACATTAGAAAAATATAATGTCCAAACAAGTAAAGTACATTTGCCTGCCAGAATAACAGAAGTTGAAAGAGAAAAAATAAAAAATACTGCCTTGAAAATTTATCGCATATTAAGGTGTTCTGGATTTGCTCGAGTGGATTTATTTTATACCAAAGAAAAACAAATTTATTTAAATGAAGTGAATACCATTCCAGGATTTACTGAACATTCTAGATATCCCAATATGCTAAAATATATTGGAATTTCATATCAACAAATTTTAGAAAAATTAATACAGTTAGGATTAGAAAAATGAAAATAAGAAAAGAAGATTATAAAAAAGGATACTTAATTTTAGTAAATTATAACCATTTTTATACCCAAATTCCAGAAAATATTTCTGTGTTTTCTCCTAATTTTCCAAATATAAAACTAGAAAACGAGGCTCTAATAAATTTAAAAAAAGCCTTACAAGAAATTTCTGCAAAAGATTGCATTATCCCCATAAGTGGATATCGAACAGAAAAAGAGCAAAGAAAACTTTATCACACCTCTTTAAAAGAAAATGGAAAAGATTATACAAAAAAATTTGTAGCCAAACCTAGTACAAGTGAGCATCAAACAGGACTCGCCATTGATTTAGGGAAAAATATAGAGAACTTCGATTTTATTTGTCCTAGTTTTCCGAATTACGGCATTTTTAAAAAATTTAGAGAAATTGCACCAGAATATGGTTTTATTGAACGTTACACGGAAGAAAAGAAAAATATTACAAAAATTGCTAAAGAAGAGTGGCATTTTCGTTATGTTTCCTATCCACACTCTAAAATTATGACAGAATTACATTTTTGTTTAGAGGAATACATAGAGTATTTGCATGAATTTTCCTATCCTACAAATCCACTCAAAAAATATGGATATAAAATCTTTTTTCTTCCATTACAAGAGGAAATAGAATTAGATTTAAAACAAAACGATTGTATTTCTGGTAATAACAAAGATGGATTTATTTTAACTATAAAGGAGGAAGAAAATGCAACTTGAAACATCTCGAGCCTGGATTGAAATAGAGGGAAAAAATATAGAACATAATATTAAAGAAATGAAAAAAATACTATCTTCTAAAACTAAAATAATGGCAGTTTTAAAAGCCGACGCTTATGGCCTCGGAGCCCAAGAAATTGCTAAAAAGTTAAATGCGCTTGGTATTTTTGATTTTGCTGTTGCCACTCTAGAAGAAGGAATTAATTTACGAAAATCGAATGTAATAGGTAATATTTTACTCTTCGGATATACTCCAATTGAATTCTTACCCCTTGTACAAGAGTATGATTTAATACAATCCATTTCAGATTATGAATATGCAGAAAAAATAGAAAAATTAAATTTGGAAAAAAAATTAAAATGTCATATCAAAATTGATACAGGAATGAATCGGGTAGGAGAAAAATACAATGCATTTTCTCGATTAAAAAAAATATATACAAATCAAAAATTAGAAATTTTAGGTACATTTAGTCACTTATGTACCGCCGATTCAAAAGAATTGGAAGATAAACAATTTACAGAAGAACAAATCAACCGTTTTAACACCTGTATTAAAATAATAAAAAAGCAAAATCTTTTTATTGGAAATACACATTTACAAAGCAGTTATGGTACATTAAATTACCAAAATTTTCAGTATGATTACGTGAGAATTGGTGTTTTACTTTTTGGAATTTACAGTAGTTTTGATTTTTACAAAAGCATTTCTTTAAATTTAAAACCTATTTGCCAAGTAAAGGCTAGAATAACAAGCATTAAAACAATTGAAAAAGGAGAAACTGTTGGTTATGGAAGAACTTATAAAGTGAAAAAGAAAAGTAAAATTGCTTCTGTCTCTATTGGATATGCCGATGGATATCCAAGACTTTTATCAAATAAAAAGGCAAAAGTCCTTATTTTGAATCAATATGCCGAGGTAATAGGAAAAATTTGTATGGATCAAATTATGGTAGATGTGAGCAATATAAAGAATGTAAAAATAGGGGATATAGTCACTCTAATAGGAAATAAGCCGAAAATAAAAGTAGAAGAGATAGCCAAACTATCAGATACTATTACTCCAGAAATATTAAGTCGCTTAGGGAAAAGATTACCTAGAATTTATAAGGAATAAAAATGTCAAGAAAAAAGAAAAGAAAATTAAAGAAAAAAATAAGAAATACTTTTATAATCATTGTCATTGCTATTTTATTTTCTCCATTTTCCTTACCTTATCTAAAAAAACTAAAAAACAATGAAGCAATATCAACAGAAAACCTAAAACAAGAAGATGTAAAAACGTCACTTCATTATGATGATGTCTCTAGTTTACAATACATGACAACTACTATGGAAGAACGGCTTGAAAATTTAAAAAAACAAGATGAACGAATCATCAGAATTTTAGAAGAAAAAGAAGAATATCCCGTGGATTTACTTGATATGTTATCAAGAAATATAGGAATGCTTGATTTTGTATTAAACTTTCCAAATCAAAAAGGAAAAATAGAAAATAACAAAATAAAAGAAGCACAAAAAGGAAGGATACCCTTAATTCTGCAATGGGATAAACGTTGGGGGTATGCAAAATATGGAGATTCTTATCTTGCGATAAACGGATGCGCTCCTACTACACTTTCTATGGTAATTACTGCTCTTACTGGGAAGGATTATATTACTCCGTACACTGTTTCTCAATATGCATTTGAACAAGGTTTTTACATTAATGGAACTGGAACTAGTTGGGAGTTAATGATAAAAGGAAGTGAACATTTTGGAATTAAAGGGGAAGAACTTCCACTTTCAAGAAGAGCCATTTATCGTGCTTTAGAATCTGGCAAATTTATTATTTGTAGCGTTCGTAAAGGGGATTTTACTACAACTGGTCATTTTATTGTTCTTTCAGGAATACAAAATGGAAAAATAAAAGTAAATGATCCAAATAGTCTTGAAAGAAGCAGTATTTTATGGGAATATGAACGTATTGAGAGTCAAATAAAAAATTTATGGGTATTTAGTTTAGAATAAAATTTTGAAATTTTTTCAAATTCATCTCAATCGTGGTTTTATTTAGCAAATTGTGGACTCCTTTTAGGGAAATTGTGTATGCAATTTTCTTTTTTTAGTTCAAATTAAGAAAATTAGCCATTTGCTATGAATTTTCATTTCTGCTTAAGTGAATCAAAAGGAGAAAAAATAAGAAAAATATTAAATATTTAAATGATAAAAACATAAAAAAAGCAATAGAAAAAGAAATGGTAGAGGGTTTAGAAAAAGGCGCTATGCAAAATAAATTAGAAATAGCAAAAAATTCACTTGTAATGGGAGTATTAAATGTAGAATAAATCGCCGAAGTTACTAAATTGTCTATAGAAAAAATAAATCAATTAAAAATAGAATTATAAAAAGTGTTTTTTCATATTTAAAATTATTTCATTTTATTAAGTAAAAAAAAATAGAATAAAAAAAGATTGAAAACTATATACATTTTTACTATAATAAGAAAAAGCAGTGAAGAAAGAGTAGTAGTAAAATATTTATTTAATAGAGAGTTCATGCTAGGTGGAAATGAACAAATAAAATTTACGAACTTGCTTTTGGAGCAAATTAGGTTAATCTCCTATACAGGATTATAAAGTTAGAGTTTACTCTAAGAATTAAGGTGGTACCACGGCAATTTCGTCCTTAAGCGAACAAGCCGTGTTTTTATTTAGAAAGGATTTGATAATATGGATTTAAATAGTCCTTCCTTTATTTTCTATTTTATTCTAGTCCTCATTTGTATAATATATATAGCATTTTATTTGTTAGATT
>CAMYTM010000062.1 GCA_947297555.1 uncultured Mycoplasmatota bacterium
GATTGAAAGATTAGGTTCATATTATGCAACTTGGAAAAATGGTCTTCATGTAAAAATACCATTTGTAGATCGTGTTGCTAATATGGTAACTTTAAAAGAAATTGTTAAGGATTTTGCACCACAACCGGTTATTACAAAAGATAATGTTACGATGCAAATTGATACTGTTGTGTATTTTCAAATAACAGATGCTAAACTTTATACATACGGAGTAGAGTACCCAATTAGCGCAATTGAAAATTTAACAGCTACTACATTACGTAATATCATTGGAGAATTAGAATTAGACCAAACATTAACAAGTCGTGATATTATTAATTCTAAAATGCGTTCTATTCTGGATGAGGCAACAGATCCATGGGGAATTAAAGTTAACCGAGTAGAAGTAAAAAATATTTTGCCTCCAAAAGATATTCAAGAAGCAATGGAAAAACAAATGCGTGCCGAACGTGAACGTCGTGAAAAAATTTTACAAGCCGAAGGTGAAAAAAAATCAAGTGTTTTAATCGCCGAAGGAGAAAAAGAAAGTGCTATTTTAAGAGCAGAAGCTGATAAAGAAGCTCAAATTAAACGTGCTGAAGGAGAAGCAGAAGCAATGTTAAAAATTAAATCCGCTGAAGCAGAAGGAATTAGACTTTTAAAAGACGCTAAAGCAGACCAATCTGTTCTGACACTTAAAAGTTATGAGGCACTTGCACAAGTTGCAAACGGGCAAGCAACCAAAATTATTGTTCCATCAGAACTTCAATCAATTGCAACCATTGGTACAACAGTAAAAGAGATGTTATCAGATAAAAAGTCAAAATAATTTGGCTTTTTCTTTTTCTTGATAACTCTTTTAGTTTATAATAAAATAGAAAAAATTAATTAAAAGGAAATAATGTAGGATGGAAAAGAAATATTATCATGATACCTATTTTCAAAAAATTGTAAAATTAGTGAGAGAAAATAGATACGTAGAAGCAATAAATGAAATTCAGCAATATTTAAATATTTACACAAAAGATGTTGAGGGCTACGTCCTTTATGCAGATATATTGATAAAAATAAATCATCTAGAAGAGGCAGAGTGTGTATTAAATAGAGTTGAAAATATAATAGAAGAAACAACACCTATTTTGACTTATGAAGAATTTAAAAGAGTAAAGATTTTTTTATTGTGTATTCAAAAAAAAATACCAAGAATGTTATCTAATGTTGCGAGATAATATTTCGCTTTTCTATCGCAGAAAGTGGAGTTTTTATGGATTAATGTGTTTTCTAAAAAGACATTTAAATAAAGAGGATTGTAGAAAGCACAAAGAGAACTCTTATTTAATTAATCAGATATTTTCTTATGATGAAGAAAAAGCAATCTTACATATAAAAAGACATCGGCATAACTTAAATCATGAAGTATTTCATTTTGCTGATAAATTTCCAATCGAAAATGTATATTATTATTTTAGAAAGAATTTACCTAATGAGAAAAAGTATATTAATGATGAGATTACTAATTCCTATATTTTTAAGTTTATTAATAGTGGACATGCTGGAAATAAAATGGTTGATTTTATAAAAGTCATTACATTGTTAGACTCTAATGATATTATCACTATGTACCCTTATGAAAATAAAGAAAGAAGAGAATATATTGACATCACGCCTGAATTGGATGAGCCTTTAAAAAGAAAGAGAATAAGCCAAATAGATAAATTTAATAGGCGTTATGGTAACGAAAAAAATAGTTAGAGTACAATTGAATACAAATAAAAAAGCCCTATGGCTTTTTTTAGTTAAAAACTGAAATTACTAGAATATAATGAAGTTATGGCTTTTATAAAGTCTGCAATTCCTTCTTTTTTTTGAAAATTATTTATGATTTGCATTGCTTCTTGATTACTTAAATTTTCAGTAGAGACTACGTTATTTTCATCAATTTTGTTAAAGTCTACATTTTCGTTAGAAACAAAATCAAAGGTGATAAATCCTTTTATTCCATCAATATCAAAAGATAGTTTTATATTCGCATCTTTCTTATTAGAAACTTTTATTTCAATATCTCCTTTAAAGTTTTGTCTATTTGCTGTTACTTCATAAGAATAGTTCGTTTCTGTATTTTTAAAAATAGAAAATTTTTCATTTTCATCTTGGAAAGAAATTCCTGCAAATTTATTTTGTAATCCTTGTGTATAAATAGTAACGATTAGTGTTTCTTCTATATCGACATTTTCTTTTAATTCTTCTAGTCCATTTCTAATTTTTTCTTCGGAAGCATCGGTAATACGTGAACAACTTTCTATAAATTCTTTGTTGTTTAATTCTTCACTTAAAACATTAGCAATTTCCGTTATGTTTTTTTCATTCAATACTAAATTATTTTTACTCACTTTAACATTTTTTCCATTAAGAGAAATACTCGTATTTTCTTTTGTAAAATATTCATCCTTTAAGGATTTTTTGAAGGCGTTCTTAAAATATTTTAAAACAATTTCATAATCTTTTTTATTTTCAAAAGTTTTAAACATTTTATCTAATCCTTCTGATGGAACAAGTAAGTATTTACTATAAATATCTTTTAAAAATACATAGGCTTTATCATTTTCTATATTCATAGAGGCTGCTAATAATTCTTTATCTTTATAATGACTATCTAGTAGCATTTGCATTTTTTTAGCATTTGTATCTACTTGATAATCAATCTTTATATTTAAATTATTTAAAATTTCAAAGATTTTTTCTTCTTGTTTGTTGTCACTATGTAAATCCGTACTTAGAGTAAATGTTCCTCCTAATTTATCTGATTGTTTACTATTTTCTTTAGATAAAGAATAAACACTTTCAATAGCAGTTGTAAATACTTTTTTAGGCTTTGTTGGCAAAAAGTAGGCTGCAAATGTTCCTATAATTAAGAATAAAACAACTACAATGCCACCAATCAATAATCCTTTCTGTTGTTTCTTTTTTTCCATGTTTACTTCATCCATATACTCACACTCCTTTTTCTCATGAATGATTCCATGTTTAATTTTATGATACCATAACAACTTCTTTCTTCCTAGTGTATTTTTTCTTAATTTCATTTATAATAGAAATGTGAGGAATAAAAATGAAAAACTTAGTAAAACATGAATTGAAACCTATTTATAATAAAGAATCTAAAATATTAATATTAGGAACTATGCCCAGCGTTAAATCAAGAGAAGTAGGTTTTTATTACGCGCACCCCAAAAATCGTTTTTGGCCTTTGCTAGAACTCATCTTTGAAGAAAGCATCGAAAATAAAGAAGAGTTTTTATTAAAACATCATATTGCTTTGTGGGATGTTTTAAAAACTTGTAGTATCAAAGGTTCTAGTGATGCCAGTATTAAAAATGCTAAGCCTAATAATTTAGCCAACTTATTAAAGGAAAGCAATATAAAGGCTATTTTTACAACGGGGCATACTGCTTATCAATATTATTTGAAGTTTTTTAAAGATAAAATTAATCTACCTGTTTTTTGTATGCCTAGTACTTCTCCTGCCAATTGTAAAATTAAGATGTCTGAATTAATAGAGAAATATTTGATAATAAAAGAGTATTTATAATGTAAGATTGCAGTGTTATAATAATAGAAAATTTTTAGGAGACGGTTTGATGAAAAAAATTGTAACATTAAAAACTTATAAGAAAAATTTAATTGAGTTAACAGATTATAATACAGACTACAATCTTAGAAAATTTTTAATTAATGATCTTGGAAATGATAATTTGCAGAATATAATTGATACTACTAGCGCCTTTTTCTTTTATATTTTAAATTCTGTTTGCAATGACCCAAATTATTTACAGACTTGTAAAGAAACTAAAGTTTCTATAAAAATAAGTATTAAACGTTCTCTTTTTGCTATATCAAATGGTACAATTGATTGGTTTTGTGATTATTGGTTACATCCAATAATGCTAACAGAAGATATGTATATAAGTGAAATGTTATTGAAAAAAGCGTTTAAAGTGAAATCGTATGAGTATAATTTTTTAGATCAAGACGTTAATCAAAATTATATAGTCGTTATATCTAAATTAAAAGAAGAATTAGAAAATTTATATTCTTATTTTGGAATTCAAGACGAAGAAGAAATAAAACGGATTTTAAAACTATAATATGAAAATAATAATTTAATAATTGTATAAAATCCTTGCAGGCTTTTTATTTTTTTTCTATAATAAATAAAAGGTGAAGCATATGTATATAGAAGTACTTCTAGAATTAAAAAATAAACAAACAGATCAAACGTATACATATAAAGTTCCAAAAAACTTAGAGTGTGAAATAAAGGTAGGAAAACGAGTAAAAGTGCCCTTTAACCATCGAGAATTAGAAGGTTTCATTTTAAGTATAAAAGAAACTTGTCAGGAAGAGTTTGAAATTTTAGAAATGAAAAATGTTGTCGATGAAGAAATCGTTTTAAATGAAGAATTATTAAGTATGGGAAATTTTATTAAAGATACCTATCTTTGTAGTTTATCGAGTGCCTATGCTGTGATGTTACCAAAAGCCTTAAAAGCAAGTGAAAAAACACAAATAAATAAAAAGTTTCAAAGTAACTTAATATTAAATATGGCTTACGTTGAAGCCTTATATCTTTGTAGTAGTGAACGCCAAAAAGAAATTTTGGACGTCATAGAAGAAAGTGGTTATATTACGAAAAGAGAAGGAAATCTTATTTCTTCTTCTAGTGTCAATACACTTTTAAAAAAGAATATAATTAAAGAAGAAAAAGAAGAAATTTATCGGTTGAAAAATAAAGTTTTAGAAAAAGAAGAAAAAAAGATTTTGAACGAAGAACAACAAAATGCTTATGATGCTATTATTGCTTCTTTAAATCAATTTGAAAAATTTTTACTTTATGGAGTAACGGGTAGTGGAAAAACCGAAATTTATATGCAAGTCATTGAGCATGTTTTAGAAAATAAACAAACAGCCATTGTG
>CAMYTM010000063.1 GCA_947297555.1 uncultured Mycoplasmatota bacterium
GTACTACTTCTGCCCAAGTAAACTCTTCAGATTCTAATCAGGTCCAAATCAAACCGAATGTATATAGTTGGAGGAATATACAATTAGTAAATGCTCATTTAGCGAGTTATAACTACAAAAGAGAATATGATAGTCATGTAATAAAGAATACAGAATGGGGAGCAGTAGCCTATTTACAACATAGTAAGTATGGAAGCGCAACAAGTGTAAGAATCAATAACAATAGTGCTTATATCACTGGGTATGCTGCTAAAAATGAACCTACAATAGGATACACTGGAACGAACGTAGCAGGAAATGTATATGAAAGTACAAATTTAGGTATAGATGGAACAAATACATATAATTACAAGAATCCAGCAAGTCAAATCGCAAGTACAACAGGAAACTATACAGGAATCTATGATATGAGTGGAGGTGCTGCAGAATATGTAATGGGAGCAAGAAGAAGTATTACTGATGGAATTACAGGCTTTTCTTCTTCTAATGTACCTGATACAAAATATTATGATATATATAGTGAAAATTCGGATAGAACAACATTCCAATATCGAATATTAGGAGATGGAACAAGTGAATTCGGTCCATTTGCTAGTGTAACTTATGGAAGTAGAACGAGAAAAATAGGATCATGGAATGGAGATGCTGCAAACTATGTGTTTTCTAATTGTCCAACGTTTGTACGTAGTCTAATTATGGATCATGGATCTGAAGCGGGTCTTGCAGGGGTTGGGACATATGATAGTAGTGTTCTCCCTAGTATTGGCTTTCGCGTTGTTCTAGCCTTATGATAAATATAAAAGAAATCCGTAAGAGTTGCGGTTTTAAGCAATGTGATTTAGCAGAGGCTATGGGAATAACGCAACAACAATATTCAAGATATGAAATTGGCACAAATAAGATTCCTTTGGAAACTTTTTTAAAAATGCTAGAAATATGTGAATGTAAATTTTTAATTCAAATGAAAAATGGACAATATGATTTTATAAAGTTGTAAAAACGATATTTATTTATGTCGTTTTTTTCTGGAACCTTTACAAAACAAATTAATTTTACTATAATAAATACAATAGGAAGTGGCACTATGAGAAATAAAAAGGGATTTGTATTTGTAGAAACTTTAGTGGTTGTTGCTGTACTTACGGCCTCTTTATTAATGCTTTATTCTACGTATAGTGCTATTGTAAGAAAAGAAAAAACAAGAATAACGTATAATGATTCAGCCTATTTATATCGAACCTATTATTTAGAAAAATTTTTTAGAAATTTTCGTATGGATTCCATGACTATAAGTTTAAATAAAGATAACCCAGATAAGCCTATTGCTTTGCTAACTGGTTTTGGTTGCACAAATAATATATTTATTAATGAAGAAGATAACAAAGGATTATGTGAGAATTTATTGGCAGAATTGCATGTAAGCAATATGTACTTAACATACAATGATTTGAGTATATTACAAAATTGTACTAATCAAAGTGGGGCATGTGAAACTCTAGTACAAGTAAACGAAACAGCCTCTGCTTATTTAAAAACAATTGGTGGAAAAGGGAAAGAAGGTTACCGTATTATTATTGAGTATGCAGAAACTAAAGAGGGAGAAACATGTGTAGGAGATGATTGTAGATTTTATTATGCCACCATTAGTTTGGGGGAATTATCATGAATTTAGGTAATAAAGGAATTACTTTAGTAGAATTAATTGTAAGCATTGCTTTAATTTCGATTGTAATTATGTTTTTGTTTCGTTTACTTGTTGATGTAAGGTATAGCGATAATACAACGGATTATAATCGAGATAATCAACAAAAAAGAGCAACTATTATTAAATATATTCAAACAGATTTTTTAGAAAGAAAATTAATTGGGTTAACAGATAGAACACAAAATGAAGGAGAATTTGTAGTGGAATTTTCTTACGCAGATCATACGACAGGAAGGCTTGTTGTATTACGTGATTCCATTATGTATACAAATAATTTAAACACAGAAAAATGGTTGCTTGAAAAAGAAACAGAAAGTACAAAATTAGGAATTAATTGTGTACGTTATAATACTAGTTTATCAACTCCCGCTTTAAAAACAGAAGGAGAATTTTTCTCAGTAAAATTAACTATTCCTGTTATTGTAAATACAGAAAAGCAAAATTATATTGATGATTTAGAATTTTTCTATATAGGAGAAAAAAAAGATCTTCTTGATTTAGAGAATGCATTTCCTAATCGAACAGATTTAGGGTATTATCATGCAAATCAATGTTGATAGAATTCCTTGAATAAGTTTCGAACAAAAGAAAAATTTATAGGATATATTTTCTTCTTCTATAATATTTTTAATTTGTGTGTGTATACTTAACCCACCAAAAGAAATAAAAAAACAAGCCAATATTTCTTTTAGATGGTGATTAATATTTAGAAGAATAAGTTTAGAAAGACCGCCAGTCGTTTCTAATACCCCATTTATTAAACAATTTAACATAGCAGAATTTAGAAAAATAGAAATCCCTTCGCATAAAACAAAATAAAAAATAATCGTGCCTAAAATAAGAAAAAAAGTATTTGTACTTCTTTTTAGACTATTTGCTATTACTTTTGTAAAAGGTTTTGGATTTGATGTGAAAAAATTTCTTTTTTCATAAGGATACTTATTGAAGAAAAAAGCCGTTATAAAATTAAGTAAATAATGGATAAGTATGATTTTAAATGTAATATGTGTATTATGAAAAATAGCATTTAACATATTATATAAAAATAAAGGATTTAAAAAGCAAGAATAAGAAAGAATAATAGCAGCGTCCTTCTGATTTATTTTTTTTTCTTTTACTAAATTTGTTATTAAATAAGCATTAGTAGGAGTACCAGAAAATAAAGACATAACAAATATATAAGAAGCCATTGTAGAAAATCCAAATATTTTTTGAAAAATTTTATGAATACTTTTTTCAATAATGTTAAAAAAGTTATAGTTCATTAAAATATCATTTATAATAAACATAGGAAATAAAGAAGGAAATACCTGTTCAAAAAAGAGAAAACACCCTTTTATTATACATGTTTTAAAAGTACTATTTTGATAAAATAATAAAAAGAGAAAAAATAAAGTAAAGAAAATAACTAAATTGTTTTTTAAAAAAGTTTTCATATTCTTCCTTTCCTTTGCTATAATTATGGTGGTGATACTATGGTTAATAAAGTATATGAAAAAATAAAAAATTACATAAAAGAAAATTATAAATTTTTACTTACAATTGTTATTTTAATTTTTTTATTCTTTTATGAAATGCCTTTTGTCATTTATCGACCAGGGGGTACAATTGATTTAAGTAGTCGAGTAATAGTAGAAGATGGTTATGAAACGAAAGGGAGTTTAAATATGGCCTATGTTTCTATGATGAAAGGAAATATTCCCTTTATTTTACTTTCTTTTGTTTTACCAAATTGGGATTTGGTAGAAGCAAAGAGCATTACCTATGAAGATGAAACAGTAGATGATTCAATTGTAAGGGACCGTCTTTATCTAGAAGAAGGATTAGACAATGCAACTCTTAGTGCATATAAATTTGCTAATAAAGAAGTAAATATAAAGGCAATTCATCATGTTGTTACATATATTACGAAAGATGCTCAAACTGATTTAGAAGTAGGAGACGTTATTTTAAAAGTAAATGATAAGGAATTTTCTACTCTTAGTGATTTGCAATCCTATATTAATTCATTAAAAAAAGATGAAGAAGTATATTTTAGGATTTTACGTGATGGCGAAGAAAAAAATTGTAAAGCAAATGTTTATGAAATAGAAGGAAGCCTAAAGGTAGGAATTTCAATTGTCAATAAATTTGAATATGAAACAGAACCTAAAATTACAATTGAAACAAAGGCAAGTGAATCTGGTTCTAGTGGAGGCCTTATGACCGCTCTTTCTATTTACAATGCTTTAACAGAAAAGGACATAACAAAAGGAAGAAAAATAGTAGGAACGGGTACAATTGATATCGATGGAAATGTTGGAGAAATTGGCGGAATTAAATATAAACTTTTAGGTGCTGAAAAAGCAAAATCTGATATTTTCTTGTGTCCTTATGAAAATTATGAAGAAGCAAAAGACGTAAAAGAGAGAAATCATTTAGAACTAAAGTTGATTCCAGTAAAAACTTTAGAAGAAGCCATTTCGGCTTTAGAAAAAGAAAATTAGTACTTTTCAAAACCTTTTTTTTAGTCTATAATAGAAACAGAGAATAGAAAAATAGGTGAAGATTTTATGCGTTTAAGATATCGTATTCCACTTGCTGTAATAGCAATTTTAATGGTGATGACTTTATTTCTTTCAAGTAGTTATGCGTTATGGAAAGTAACTATTTATCAAGAGACAGAAAATATAATTGAAACCGGCTGTTTTTCAATTGAATTTGAAGATGTTAGTGATTCGATTAATTTAGGAAATACCTATCCTATGAAAGATACAAATGGCATGAAATTAACACCTTATATTTTTAAAGTAAAAAATACTTGTTCTGTTGATGCCAAGTATACAATTTATTTAAATACACTAGAAGTTACAGGGACAAAATTAGATGATAGTTTAATTAAATATTCTTTGATAAAATCTGATGACGCAGTTGGAACTGCCCAAACACTAGATACTGCAAAAGTAAATCTAGATAAATCTCATTTTACATTTGACAAAACGATTCTAAAATCTTATGAAATTGGTACAGGAACTTTAAAAGGGAAGACAAATGATGCAAGCGATGATGGTGGTGTAGCAACATATAGTTTAAGATTATGGATAGATGAAAGCGGAAAAAATGCTGTACGTGACAAAAATGGAAATATTATAACGCCTGGAATAGAGGGACAAACTTTTGAGGCTGGAATTTCAACTATTGCAACAGCAACTAAATTAACGGACTAGAAATAGTC
>CAMYTM010000064.1 GCA_947297555.1 uncultured Mycoplasmatota bacterium
GAAGTAGCAAAAAAAGAAGAATAGTAGGTAGTGATGTATGAAAGGTAAAAAAAAATATTTTCTTATTGGTAGTATTGTTTTATTATTATTAATTGTTGGAATAATAGCCTTTTATTTTTATTTAAAAGATGAAGGAAGATTAAGTGCTTCTGAAAGGCGCTTTTTGGCAAATAATTCAACGACAGTTCAAAATATCAGTATTTTGAATAATGTTAATATTTTTGGAAAAGAAGGTAGTGGAGTTTTTTATGATTTTTTAGAAGATTTTTCTAAAGAAAATGGTTTAAAAACAAATCCAGTGACCTATAATTTGGGAGAACCATCTACAAATGTGGCTTTTTCTATTGGAAATACAGTTAATGAAGATGAGTTTGTCTTTTATGAAGGTCATTATGTTCTTATTAGTAAAAAAAATCAAAACTTTAGTGATGTTTCTCATTTGACAAATCAGAAAATAGGAATTCTAAATGAAAATTTATCTTATGTAAGCAGTTATCTGAATACTCAAAATTTAACCATTAAAAGTTACAATAGTGAGCAAGAATTGTTGGAAGCATTTCAATCGCAAACAGATATTCAATATATGATTGTGCCTCTTTGTTTAAATATAGAAACCATTTTAAAAAATGATTATTATGTTGCTTATCATTTTAGTGACATTCCTTATTTTTATAAGATAAATATTAGTCAAGATAAAATATTAGGTTCAATTCTCAAAAAGTTTTTTTTAAAGTGGGAAAAGGATAAACTACAAGATTCTTATAAAAATCATTTATTTCGACTATTTCAAGATTCATTAAATATTTCTCAAACAGAAATAGATGCAATGCAAAGTATTACTTATAATTATGGCTTTATTACTAATAGCCCTTATGAAATTTTATCTGGAGGAAATTATGGAGGTATCATTGCACAGTATTTAAAAGAATTTATAGATTTTAGCGATACTGAAATTAAATTTACAAAATATAAAAATACTAATAAACTTGGAGAGGCTATCAAAAATGATAATATAGATTTGTATTTTGCCTTTTATAATGTGCCAAATAATTTTGTTAATGCTAACTCTAATATTAATATCAATTATAATGTGTTAATAGATAAAGAAATAGATAAAGTTGTTCATTCTTTAAAATCACTAAATAATGTAACTGCTTATGTAGAAGAGAATTCTATTTTATATGAATATTTAAAATCTAATTCTAAAATTGATTTAAAAACATATAAAAATGAAAAGGAATTAAAAAAATTGGTTAAAAATCAAGAAATTATTATTGTAGATGACAATGTGTATTATGCTAAGCGTTTTGGAATCTTTAATGAATATAGTGTTCGTTTTAGTGAAACTGTTGATACAGATTATTTGTTTAAGATTGATACCAATGAAACATTTACAAAATTATTTACAAAGTTTATTAATATTAAAGATCCAGATAGAACAGAATACAAGGGGATTTATAATTATGAACTTACTTTTAGAACAGGTAGAGTTACTGGCGCAATAGCAAAATATTTTATGTATATTTTAATCATATTTGTATTAGTTTTCTTATATGCTTATAAACTTACAAAAAAAATCAAGTTATCTAAAAAAATAAAAAAAGAAGATAAATTAAAATATATCGATCAGTTAACATCATTAAAGAATCGTAACTATTTAAGTGAAAATTTAGAAAATTGGAGTCAAAATAAAATTTATCCTCAATCTGTTGTTGTCATTGATTTAAATAATCTACAATATATAAATGATACTCAAGGCTATGAAAAAGGGGATGAACAAATTAAAGCGGCTGCTAACATACTTGTAAAAGCACAACTTGATAATAGTGATATTATTCGTACAGATGGAAATGAGTTTGTAATTTATTTAATTGGTTATCAACAAAAACAACTTGTAAGTTATATTCATAAATTAAATAAAGAATTTAAAAAATTGCCTTTTGAACAAGGAGCGGCGATTGGTTATAGCATGATTGAGGATGATATTAAAACTGTTGAAGATGCTATAAATGAAGCGGTAGAAGAAGTTAAAAAACAAAAAGAGAATAAAAAAGAGGGAAATGCATGATTGATCGTTTTAAAAACTTCTTACAAAAAGTTTTACATGTAATTAAAAGACCGGAGATGGCAGTGCTTCCAGGGCAACTTGCCTTCTTCTTTGTTTTGTCTGTTGTTCCAATTGTAACTTTAATTACATATGGGGCATCTTTTTTACATTTGTCGATGGATTTTATTGCAGATTTTATTACTAAGGCTTTTGGTGGAGAAGTAGCAGGACTAGTTGTTCCTATGGTTGCTGTTTCTAATATAGATTTTCGTTTTTTCTTTACCTTAATTATAGGCTTTTACATTGCTAGTAATGGTGCGGCTTCTATTATTGTTACTTCTAATGCAATTTATGGAATTCCAGATACTAGTTTTTTAAGACGTAGAACAAAGGCAGTTATTATGACACTTTTAATTGTTATTTTGTTTATCTTTATTTTAATTGTTCCTGTGTTTGGAGAAAATATTATTCATGTAATTACACTTGCTAATATGAATGAACATATTACAACGACAATTACTTTTGTTTTTAATTTATTAAAAGGGCCTATTACTTGGTTTATTATTTTTTGTTTTATTAAAATTTTATATACTATGGCACCTGATCGAAAGTTAGAAAGTATTTATGTAAATTACGGAGCCGTTTTTACCACAATTACGTGGATTATAGTCACAGCGGCTTATTCGTATTACATTAATCATTTTGCTAATTATGCTGTGTTTTATGGAGGGCTTGCTAATATTGTGATGCTTATGCTTTGGGTATATTTTTTGGCTATTATTTTTGTAATAGGAATGGCTCTTAATTATAAAGAAGAAGTTACAAAATTGGAAAAAACAGGTGTTATAAATATTGTAAAAGAATAGATACTATAAAATGTGTACAACAAGTATTATTTTGTACACGATTATTTTTGATATCAAATTAATATTTTAATATATTAAACGATATTGAAAAATAATACTTAGAAGGAACGAAACGTCTTTGTTCCTTTTTTTGTTTAAAAGTATAAAAAAGTTTTTAAAGAGGGTTTTGTTATGAATTTAGATTTAGAGTTTGTTTTCTATTGATGAATAGAGAAGATTTTGTGTGTACAAATTTTACTCGTAAATGTTAAGAAAATTCAATTAGTTTTATAAAGAAGAGATTTTTAGTCAAAAAATCTTTTTTTATGATATAATACAAGTCAATTAGGAGGGGATTTTTATGCTAGTTTATGGTAAAAATGTACTTAAAGATGTGGAACCACAAAAAATAAGAAGAGTTTATTTAAACGAAAATTTTCATGATAAAGAAATTATTCGTTATTTAGAAGACCATCATATTCGTTATTTTTATAGACCAAAGCATCAACTAGATAAAATGGTAGATCGCCATCATCAAGGAATCGTTATTGATATGGATTCTTTTCTTTATTCAGATTTTGATTCGATTTTAGAAGAAAATTTTATAGTGGCTTTGGATCATTTAGAAGATGTGCATAACTTTGGAGCTATTATTCGTACTTGTGAAGCAGCAGGGGTAAAATCCATTTTAATCCCTAAAGACAGAAGTGTAAGAGTAAATGATATTGTTATGAAAACGAGTGTTGGTGCTCTTGATAGAGTAAAAATTGTTTTAGTAAATAATTTGTGTGAAAGTTTAAAAAAGTTGCAAAAGAAAAATTTTTTTGTTTATTCAGCGTTTATGGATGGAGAGGATTACCAAACAATTGACTATTCTGATAAGAAAGTATTGGTAATTGGCAATGAGGGAAAAGGAATTAGCAATGTTGTAGAAAATATTACAGATGTGAGAATTGGGATTCCTATGCTTGGTAAAGTAAATAGTTTAAATGCAAGTGTTGCAGCAGGTATTTTAATTTTTGAAATGCGTTAGGGGAGATTTTGATGAGTTACGAAGAATATTCAGATGATGAGTTGTATTCTTTAGTTTGTGAATCTGATGAGGATGCTAAAGATATGTTATTTATGAAATATAAGTATATTATTGACATTGTAATAAAAAAATATGCTTTTTCGGCGATGAAATATGGATTTGAATATAAGGATTTATATCAAGAGGCATTAGTTGGGTTTTCAGATGCTATACAATCTTACCGAGAAGAAAAGAATACTTCAATGGCTACTTTTATCACTTTATGCGTAGATAGAAGGTTACAAAATACAATTCGCAAAGCAGGTAGAGTAAAAAATAGAGTCTTGCTTGAAAGTTTGTCTCTAGATCATGTTTATGAAGAGTATAATATTCCATTAAAAGAAGTGATTAGTGATAATAATAAAAATGATCCTTTGACGAATATTGCCAAGGATGAAGAGTTTGATGAATTATTAGAAATCATTAAAAACGCTTTATCCAGTAGTGAATACGAAGTATATAAGTTGTTGATTTCTGGATTGTCTTATAATGAGATTGCTAAAGTACTTGGCAAATCACCAAAACAGATTGATAATGCTATACAAAGATTTAAAAGTAAAATCAAAGATATTTTGGATAGTAGAGAGACAATTTAAAAATTGACTAGTATTCTTTTGTGTATGTAATAGGGCAATAAAAAAGGGATAAAGATTTATTATGAAACATTTTTTAGTTGATAATGTTAATCAAATTTGTTATTTAAACAGAAAATTATGCAGAAAAAATGCAAATTTTATCAGTGGGAAAAAGCATTAAATGATGCTAAAACTTTAGTTGGAATAAGTTGTAGCATTGAATTTGTAAAAAAGTTTTAAATATACTTAAATGAGTATGAAGTTTTAAGTAAATCTATATAAATTTATTCATAAAATAATACTCGAGTGCAAAAGTAAAAGACAAAATAAGTAAAATTTTGAAAAAGAAAGAGAA
>CAMYTM010000065.1 GCA_947297555.1 uncultured Mycoplasmatota bacterium
GATAATATCAGGTATGGTAATAATGGATGTGAAGAAGTTACACAAGAACAAGTAAAAGAGGCTATTCGCGTTGCTCAAGGTACTGATTTTGTAGAGAAAATGGAAAATACATATGATGCACATATTGCAAGAGGAGGAACGAATATTTCTGGAGGTCAGAAACAAAGACTTGCAATCGCTAGAGCTATAGCAAGAAATCCAGAAATCTATATTTTTGATGATTCTTTTTCTGCGCTTGATTATAAAACGGACGCTACTTTAAGAAAAGAATTAAAAAATTATACAAAAGATGCAACGAGTATGATCGTTGCCCAAAGAATTGGAACTATTTTATATGCTGATACCATTGTGGTTTTGGATAACGGACGTTGTGTTGGTATTGGAACGCATAAAGAATTACTTAAAAATTGTGAAGTATATAAAGAAATAGCCTTATCACAACTTAGCGAGGAGGAGATTAATAATGCCTAGACCTATGGGAAAACCTGGTACAAAAGGAAGTGAAAAATCAAAAGATTTTTTTGGTTCTATTAAAAGATTAATTGAAAATTTAAAACCGTGGAAGATATTATTAGTTTTTTCCATTGTTCTTGCTTTATGTAGTGCTATTCTTGCTCTTATTTCTCCAGATAAATTATCAAGTCTCACGGATACCATTACGAGTGGAATTATGCCTAAAACAGAAAAATTAAGTCTAGTAATGGAAAGTACTATGTCTAATGTACAGGAAAATTTGAAAACTAAAATACTTGAAGTTATGGCTTCAAATGATGTTCCAGAAGAAGATAAACAAAATTTTATGATGATTTCAAAACAAATGGAGAATGTAGAAAATCAAGAAGAATACCTTGCGGCTTTTGCCCAAATTCCAGATTCTATTTTTAGACTATTATTAGAAGATATTACAATAGAAAATAGTTTGATTTCCATTGAAGATCAAATCAGTGTATTTCGTCTTATGAAAGATATGAACGAAGAGAATGCTTTACAAAAGATGAATCAATTGCCAGGTTCTGTTTACAATATAATAAAACCTAATATTGATATGGAAAAGGTCAAAAGTATTACTGTATTTATTGGTATTTTATATGTGACAAGTGCCCTGTTTAATTATATTGAAAGTTTTGCCATGACTACGATTTCTAATCGTTTTGCTAAGGATTTAAGAAGCAGAATTAGTGTGAAGATTAATAAACTTCCTTTAAAGTATTTTGATACTCATGAAACAGGAGATGTTTTATCTAGAGTTACAAATGATGTAGATACCATTGCTCAGAACTTAAATAATAGTTTATCTACTTTGGTTACTAGTTTAACCCTTTTTATTGGATCTATTATTATGATGTTTGCTACGAATGCTATCATGGCGATTACGGCGATTGTTGCAAGTTTGATTGGTTTTTCTTTTATGAGTGTTATTTTAATGAAAAGCCAAAAATATTTTATGAAACGTCAAGAAGAACTTGGAAATATCAATGGATATATAGAAGAAATATACTCTGGTCACAATGTAGTAAAAACTTATAATGGGGATAAGGAAGCAATAGAAAGATTTGGCAAATTAAATTATAATTTATATGAGGCCAATCGAAAAAGTCAGTTTTTGTCAGGGTTAATGATGCCTATCATGAACTTTGTTGGAAATTTTGGTTATGTTGCAGTTTGTATAGTAGGGGCTTTACTTGTTTCTAATAACGTTATTACTTTTGGAGTCATTGTTGCTTTTATCATTTATGTTCGTTTGTTTACTACACCACTTACTCAAATTGCGCAAGCCATGACGGCACTTCAATCTACTGCTGCAGCGGGAGAGAGAGTTTTTGAATTTTTAGACGAAGAAGAAATGAACGATGAAAGTCATTTTACTAAATATTTAGAAAAAGATAAAGTAAAAGGAAAAATTGAATTTCAAAATGTTCGTTTTGGGTATACAAAAGAGAAAACTATTATTCATGACTTTAGTGTAAAAGTGAATCCTGGAGAAAAAATTGCCATAGTGGGTCCAACGGGTGCTGGAAAAACTACTATGGTGAATTTACTCATGAAGTTTTATGAAATAGATGGCGGAGATATTTTAATTGATGGGACATCTATTCATGAACTTACTAGAGAAAACATTCATAGACTTTTTTGTATGGTTTTACAAGATACATGGTTATTTGATGGTACTATAAAAGAAAATATTAAATTTAATAAAGAAAATTTAAGTGATGATGAAGTTTGGGAGGCTTGTAAAAATGTAGGTGTTGATCATTTTATTAAGACTTTGCCAGGAGGTCTTGGCGCTGTTATTTCTGATAATGATTCTGTAAGTAGCGGACAAAAGCAGTTATTCACAATTGCACGTGGTAATTTAGAAGATGCACCATTTTTGATTTTAGATGAAGCAACTAGTAATGTCGATACAAGAACAGAGGAACTAGTGCAAAAGGCTATGGATAGATTAACAGAAGGAAAAACATCTTTTATTATTGCCCATCGTTTAAGTACGATAAAAAATGCTGATTTGATACTCGTTATGAAAGATGGAAATATTGTTGAACAAGGAACTCATCAAGAATTAATGAATCAAAAAGGATTTTATGAAAAACTTTATAATAGTCAATTTGAAATGTAAACATAAGAAAACACTACTAAACTATTAAGGAAGTAGTGTTTTTTAGTAACCCATTTTTTTATGATTTTATATTTTCTTTAAAAGTCGTGGCAAAATTTTGTGATACGCCTTCTCCAGAATTTGGATATTTAGAAGAGTAAGCAAAATCTACTATATAGAGTACACAAAGAATAATGCAAAGAATCGTTTTTCTTTTTTTAGGGATTTTCATAAATAGACTATCTAAAAAAGGTGCTGCAAAGTAAATAAAGAAAGTTCCAGCGATTCCAAATGCAATCAATCCTTCCATACAGATTCTTCCGTGTAAGTTCAAGAAAAATCCATCGTAATCCCACCATCTTGCATTTTTAAAAGTTTCCAAATACCAAGCCGTACCATATTCTAGTATTCCACAAAGTAGAATCACGAGAAAGAAAGTAAGTATAGGGTGTTCACGTACCTTTTTTAATACAAGTAAGATAAGCATAAGACCCCAACCATAAATATGAAGCCAAGGGCCGTGTAAGGTACCACGGTTTGCAAAGAATCCATATTGAAATAGATTAAGTCCAACTTCCCACAACCAACCGACGATAGAAGCAGTGAAAAACATAAGAATAATAGAATCTAAATTGTATTTTTTATTATAATCTGTATGTAGCCATTTTTCTTTTTTTCTTTCTTCGTGGATATACTTTTCACTAGGATATTTATCTTCTATTTTTAAAAGTTCTTCATCACAAAGAAGATTTATATTTTGGTATTTCTTTTGTTGGCCTTCTTCTCTAAATGTAAAATAGAATTCGGTCATACAACATTCTTTATAAGGATTGACAAAAAGAATTCCTAAAAAATGCAAAGTAATCATATCTAAGATATGCCAACCTAAGAAAGATAAATCAAATTTAAACATTTCCCATTTGTGCCCTTGCATTAATTTTTCGGATAAAGTAAGAGCATTTTGTCCTTTTATATCTGGATTTTCTGCTAAAATATAAGGAACTAAATAATAAGAATAATGTTTTATAACTCCTCCAATAATAGTTAAGTACCAAAGCCATTCTTTTACGGTTTTATACATCATTGTAAGACTAATATTTTTTAATTTTTTAACTTTATAAGGAAGTAAAATACGAACAAATTTTGTTTTTTTATGATTTTTATTTTCTAAAAAAAATCTTTTTTCTCCCACAATACAAACATTTCGAATAAGTAACCAATATAAAAAAGAAAGAATTGCTCCTAATAAAATAATGATACTTTGCCATAAATGTTCATGAAATACTAGTTGGTTAAAAGAGTTTAAAATACCAAAGATAAAATTTCCAGAGGAAGTAATATTATTAAAGACATTGGCAAGGATTCCTCTTGTGGGCTTATAATTTGAAATATCTATTTTAAAGTTTCCAACTTTTTCAATTGTTTCTTTCACTATATCAGCGTTTATAGAACTTGCAATAGGAGCATGTATGGATATATTTGGAATAGAAATACGGCTTTTGGTAAATAAATTGAAATTCCCTAAAAGCAGAGCCATAAAGAAAATAATCGCAATAATACGCCAGTAGTTTCTTTTTAACATTTGCTTTGCTTCTTTTTTTACCTTTTTTCTATTAATCATATTACTTCTTACTTCCTCATTGTTTTTTATGATTAAATACTATCTTTTTTTTATGATTTTGTCAAATTTTTAGACTTTGCATTATATATTAATAAAGAAAGGTGATGGATTTGAATACGATTTTTGATTATCTAGAGTGGCGAGGAGATATGACTTTGTTAGAAAGTCCTGTGAATGAAGTGGATAGTTTGATTTTCTGTGCATTTGCTTACTTTCGAATTGAAAGTGTTTTATCTTCTCTAGAATCTATCTCGATAAAAGAATTGTATCATCGTTATCAAAAAGTGATGGAAGAAAATATATTTACGAAAAATCAAAATCGTTTGTTTAAATTTTTAAGTGAGAGTAAAAGGTTTCAAAGTGTTTTAGTGACGCATTTTTTTCATATTGTTGATAAAGAAATAGATATGCAAATTTCTGGTATGACTTTTGTACTTCCTAATAATTGTTTATATGTAGCATTTAAGGGAACAGATGATACGATTACTGGCTGGAAAGAAGATTTTGATTTGAGTTACAAGCATGTGATTCCTTCACAAAAAAAGGCAGTTTCGTATTTAAATGAAATTCTTTCTTCTTCTGTTAAACCAGTTTATGTAGGAGGACACTCTAAGGG
>CAMYTM010000066.1 GCA_947297555.1 uncultured Mycoplasmatota bacterium
TTTCACTGTTATCACTAGAACAATCGTCGAGTAAAATAATTTCATGAATTTTACAAGTTTGATTTAGAATGCTATACATTCTTTGCAATAAAAACTTACTATAATTATAGTTTGGAATGACAACACTTATTTTGAATTTAGAGTATTTACTTGCATTTCTTTTCGCTAATTCTTCTATGTCTTTTTCGGTTATGTTTTCCTTAATTACTTCTTTGGTAAAATGGTTTCTATAAAATTGATAGAAAGAAATTAGGAAGTTTGCAAAACTAATAAAACCTTTAGCAGTACTCTTTACTAATGCTTTATAGTAAAGTTGATGTTTAAACCCTTGTAAACTGATAAATTCTAAAAGGTATTTATTATTTGCAATATCATATCGCTTGGCTAGGCGCGAATACTCTTTTAATAATTTATAACGTTTTATTTTCTTTTCTTCTTTTGGCAAAACAAATAATAATAGTAAAATAATTTGGTTAAAGATAATAACTTCTCTCAATTCTTTCTTTTTTATTTTTTGAAAGGCTAGCGAAACGGTTTTAAAAATATCAAATCTTTTTCGTTCAACGCTTGAATTTTGAATGGAACTTTCCCTTTGTATATAATGATAATAAACTTCATCTGTGTATTTGACATTTTTGGCATTTGCAAGTAGTGGCAAAATGATGGCAACATCTTCATTGATTATATCTTTAGGATAACGCATATTTCCAAATAATTCTTTTTTGAATAATTTATTGCAAGCACTTGCGGCAAGACCATTATTTATCATATTGATAATTTGATTGTCTTTGGTTCCACATTTTACTAAATTGTTTCCTTTTTCATAAACTAAGTTGATGTCACATACAACTAAATCTGATTCTTTCACATAAGACGCTAGTACTTTGTAATAATCTTCCTCTATATAGTCATCACTGTCAATGAATCCTATATAATCTCCTGTTGCTATATCTATGGCTTTGTTTCTCGAACTAGCAAGTCCCATATTTTGTTCATTTTTTAAAACTACAATTCTTTTATCTTTTTTCGCATATTTTTCTATTATTTTTAATGACTTGTCTTTAGAACAATCATCTACTAAAATAATTTCTAAATTTTGGTAGGTTTGGTTTATTACAGAATCTAAACACTTTTCTAAATATTTTTCCGTATTGTAAACTGAAATGATGATTGAAATTTTATGACGTTCCATTCTATTCTCCTTCTCGCATGTATTTTTCTAATAATATTAAGGACTTTAGTCTCTCTTGCTCACGAAATAATTTTTTTTCTCGCTCACTTGTTAATGTTGCCTTTAGAGAAGCCCCTTCTTTATGGTAAACTTCTAAATTTGGATCGTATATTGTGATTAAGTTGTCTCTTTTTATTCTTTCGTATAAAAAATCTTCTTCATGATAAAGAAATGTTTCTTTGTAAAAAGGATCTTTGTACTTTTCTAAATATTTCTTTGAGAATATAAGAGCACATCCATGTAAAGGTACTTGTTCTTGTAAGTATTTTCCATTTGTCATTTTTACTGGCTTTTTTATTATATGTTTCATTGTAATGTACATTTTTAAAAGAGAGGTTAAAAAATCATTTTCATATATTTTAATTAGTTTTCTAGTGTAGGCAATTTCTTTTAAGACTACTTCTCTACTTTCTAGAGCAGGAAATGGATTGCAAGAATCTCCTGGAGAAATAATTTTTCCTCCTAACATATCAAATTGATATTTCTTATAGTCTTCTTTTATAATGTCAATAAAATTTTCTTGTTCTATCAAAACGTCGTTATTGATAACGACTACAAATTTGGCGTCATATTTTTCTATGGCTAAAGCAATTCCTTGATTGTTTGCTTTGGCAAAGCCTAAATTTTCTTCTAACAAAAGTAATTCATTTACTTCACTCTCTAATTCTTTTGCCTCTACATCACTTAAGGAGTGATTATCTACAACTATGATTTTTTTTCTTCCTTTTCCTTTTTTAATCGATGCAATACATGCTTTTGTATCGCTTAGATTTTTATAATGTAAAATGACAAATGTAATCAAAATTAAACCTCCTCTGCAAACCCCTTAGATAATTTTTTAAATATAAAATACCCAATGACACAAAATAGGAAACAACCTCCTATTAAAATAAGTAACGATCCTAAATTAGGCATTTGTTTATAAAAGAAGATATCTCGATAAGCATTAATAATTGTTCCCATTGGATTTAGTTTAATTAAGGTAGCAATCGGTGTTCCTGCAAACATTTCAGGAGAGTATAAAATGGGGGTTGCGTAAAATAGCATATTTACTACAAAGTTGATAATGTACTCCAAATCACGAACGTAAATATCAATGGCACTTGTTATCAATATAACACCTAAAGAAAATAAATATTGAGCAAGAACAATTACTGGTAATAATAAAATGTAAGGGCTAAAACCTATCCCAGAACAAATGAGAAAAATACCAATAATTAAACAAGAAATTAGGAAATTAATCATTCCACTTGTTACTACTGAAATAGGTAGAATTTCTCTTGGAAAATATACTTTTTTTATAATTCCTGCATTTCCTAAAACGGTTGTTGTTCCAAGGGCAATCGAATTTGTAAACCATGTCCAGGGAAGAATTCCAATAATAATAAATGTTACATAATGTGGCTCTGTACTTTTTAAAATAAAAGGAAAAACAATTGCATAGACAAGTGTCATTAAAAGTGGGTTTACAAAAGACCATAAAATTCCTAAAAAAGAACCCTTATATTTGCCACGAATTTCTTTTTTTACATTTGTTTTTAAAAGTTCACGATAGTTATATAATTCTTTTATCATTTTAACCACACACCTTCATGTATTCGTCAATCACTTTTTCATTTCCGTCCATTTTGATTTTTCCTTCGTGAATCCAAACAAAACGTGTACATAATTTTTTTACAGAGTGCAAACTATGGCTTACTATGACAATAGTTTTGTTACTGTTTTTTAATTCTTCTAATTTGGAAAAACATTTTTCTTGAAAATGAGCATCTCCTACGGCTAGGATTTCATCAATTAAAAGGATTTCGGCATCTACATTAATGGCAACAGAAAAGGCAAGACGCATATACATTCCTGAGGAATATGTACGAACAGGGCTATCAATAAATTCTCCAAGTTCTGAAAATTCAATGATATCTTCTAAACGTTTGTCAATTTCTTGTTTTGTTAATCCAAATATCGCAGCATTAAAATAAATATTTTCACGACCTGTAAAGTCTGGATGAAACCCTGCTCCTAATTCTAGTAAAGAGGTTAACTTTCCTTCTGTTGTTATTTTTCCACTTGTAGGGTAAATAATTTTCGTCATTAGTTTTAAAAGTGTTGATTTTCCACTACCATTTACGCCAATTAAGGCCACTGTTTCTCCTTTTTTTATGTCTAAAGAAACATTTTCTAGTACCGTATGAACATCTGCTTTTTTCTTATTCCAAAACACAAGTCTTTCTTTTAATGTACTTGGTTTGTCATAATAAAGTTTAAAGTTTTTTGTTACATCTTTGACAACAATTGCATTTTTAAGCATGTTTTTACCTCCTAACTCTTCCATATAAGAATACCATTAATTTTTTAATTTACCAAATTTTTTTATATTGTTCTACTACTAGTTTCCAAGTATATTCGTTTTTTATTCTATCTTGGGCAAGTTTTTCGTATTTTTTGATTGTTTTTTCATCAAACTGTTCTACTTTGTCAATCTGTCGTTTTAAATCTCCTTTTTGTTTACTAAAATAGAAAGAGGACATCATACCAACTTCTACATTGTAAATTGCATGAAATAAGATATTTAATTTTGTGCTTGCTAATGCTTCTAATAAAGATGGGTTTGTTCCTCCTGCACTATGTCCATGGATATAGGCATAAGCATTACGTCTTATGTAAAACAAGGAATCTGAATCGTAAATAGGTCCAACAAATTTGATTCTCGCATCACTTGAAAATCCTGTTTTCTTTTCTAGTTCTTTATAAAATTTATTTTCTTCTACGTTGGAAACTATAACTAAATCTCTTTTTGTATTGGTACTCATAAATTCTTTAATCATAAGTTCATAATTATTTTCTGGTACAAATCTTCCTACAATTAAGTAATAATTATTTTCACTTATTTGATATTTTTTGTACAGTTTATTAACAGTATCCGTTTTACATTCTTTTTTGTTTAAATAAGCACCATAAGGAATAAAGTAAGAAATTTTTCGAAACTTTTTATATTTCGTATCTATATATTCTTTTATGGCTTTGGAATCACTTACTAATACATCACTGTGTTTAACCATACAGTATTCACTAATTTTAAAACAAATTTTAATCCACCAAGCCCATTTGTCACGCATCCACTCGAGTCCATCTGGATTTAGATAAATTTTGATCCCTTTCTTTTTTAATGGACGTACTAAAAAAGGATAAAAAGGTCCCATACGACAACCTAATACATAAACAACTACATTTTCTAAATCGTTTTTCTTGATGTAGTTTTTCATTCGTTTTAATGCCATAATAGCATAGATAAACATCGTGACAAATCCTACTTTGGGAGAATAGACTTGCAAACATGAAACGTTGTCTTTTTCTATTATCTTTTTATTTTCTTTTTTATTATGGGTAAGTTCTGGTACATGAAACTTTGTATTTTTATCTTGATAGTTCCCAATTAAGTTAGTTACAAAAGTTTCCCAACCTCCATAGTTTGATTTATAGCCGCGTGCTCCAATGATTATAATATTTTTCATAGTTTCTCTTCTTTAATAATTTGATAGTATCTTATTAAAGTAGTTTAGACGGGCCGGGGGGGGGGATGGGTGGGGGGAGGG
>CAMYTM010000067.1 GCA_947297555.1 uncultured Mycoplasmatota bacterium
AGGAGATTATGTAGAAATGACTCCAACAAGTACAAGTTATACAATACCCTCAAGTATGACAGGATATAGTCAAGATCAAACCATAAATCCAAGTGAACTTAATTTGTGGAGAGTTATTCATATAAATGAAGATGGAAGTATAGAAATGGTGTCTGAATATGTTTCAAGCAAAGTAGTCTATTTAACAGGTCAAACAGGATATACTAGACTTGTAGATACATTACAAACAATAGCAAGTCAGTATGCCAATGATGCCTATACAATAAATACAAGACATATAGGATATAATGGACAAATAACTGTAGTACCTACTCCTTCAGCAACAGCATGTGGAGGAGGCTCTTCTTGGTGGACTTCAAAGGACCCTAGTTTAGAACGTTATGGTTGTGGAGATGTATCATCTAGTAAAGATAGGAATACAATTCAAAATACATTAGGTTCATTGATTTCTAATATTGTAGGAACTTCTAATGCTGGAGATTATTGGCTTGTTGAAAGAAGTGTTTATGTTAGTAGTATGGCTTGGACCTGTTTTGGATTATGGATGAAAGAAGATGGTACATATGCTGATGCTAGTTGGAATAATTATGGATGGCTTTATGGAACTCACTCTCAAGCAAATCCTGCTACGCAGAGTTTAGGTCATAGAATAAGGCCAATAGTAACCTTAGAAAAAGAGACTTTTTTTAATCAAGGAAAAGGAACAAAAGAAAATCCATACCTGTTAACAAAATGAAAAAGATTGATATAAAAGAAATACGTAAATCATGTGGGTACACACAAAAAGAACTAGCAAGTAAACTAGGAATATCCGATTCAACCCTTGCTCATTATGAAACTGGTATACGAAAAATTACATTAGAAATGTTTTTGAAAATTTTATATGTTTGTGAGTATAATTGGAGTTTAAAAAAAAAGAAACAATAATATTTCTTTAGTGTTTTAATTGACAAAAATCCTAGAATCATAGATAATATTATTAAGAATAGGTGATAAAATGATGAATAAAAAATCTATATTATTTTCTGTTGTAGCAGTTGCTATATTTATAACTATAATTTCTTCTGCTAGTTATGCTTTTTTTTCAACATATGTACAAACAAAAAATGAGAATAACAATAATTTGATAGGAGGAACTGCTAAATTAAGTACGACATTTGATGATGGAGAAACCATAAATTTTACAAATATGATTCCAGGAGATTCAATTACCAAAACATTTTCTCTAGAAAATAAAGGACAGGATATTCATTATAAAATAGTGATAAATGATTTGATAAATGAATTTCAAAGTTATCAAGATATAACTTATATATTAAAGGAGAATAATACTCTTTTAGTTGAAGATAAAGTGTTTCCAAATATAGTTGACAATAATGAATTAAGTACAACTAGAACACTCAAAAATGGAGAAAAAAACACATACACATTAACGATAACTTATCAAAATACAGATAATGATCAAGCACCAGATATGGGCAAAACGATTAGTGGAAAAATATTTATTCAAGAAGTTTAGAAATATTTAAATAAAAATGATATAGAAAAACGCTTCTATATCTTATTTTTTGGGAGGAAATTATGAACATTACTAAAGAATTAGCAAATAATTTAAACATTAAAGAAAGCCAGATAGAAGCAGTATTAAAATTATTAAGTGAAGATTGTACAATACCATTTATTGCACGATATAGAAAAGAAGCAACAGGTGCCTTAGATGAAGAACAAATTGGGACCATTGCGGAAAAGTATAAATACTTATGCAATTTAGAAAAGCGAAAAGAAGACGTTATTCGTTTGATTGCAGAAAAAGATTTACTAACTGAAGATTTAGAAAAAAGTATTCGTGCTTGTGAAAAACTAATTGATGTGGAAGACTTGTATCGTCCTTTTAAAGAAAAGAAAAAAACAAAGGCCACGGAAGCCATTAAACTAGGCTTAGAGCCATTAGCCAAAAAAATAATGTCTTTTCCTACAAAAGGAGATTTAGATTCATTAGCAAGTGGTTACAATATGGAAAAAGATGAAGCCATTAAAAACGCATCCTATATCATCAGTGAATGGATAAGTGACAATGCTTACTTTAGAAAATGGACACGTAATTTTATTTACAATACGGGATTATTAGTTACAAAAAAGAAAAAAAATAGCGAAGATGAAAAAAAGGTTTATGAGATGTATTATGAATTTCAAGACCGCATTAAGTATATGAAACATTATCGTACACTTGCCATTAATCGAGGAGAAAAAGAAGGAATTCTTACTGTAAATATTGATTATGAAGATGCTAAAGTATTAGATAATTACAAAGAAAGAGTAATAAAAAATAACAATTCTTTTGTAGTACCAATTGTGGAAGAAGCGATTAAAGACGCTTTAAAACGATTAATAATACCAAGTATTGAAAGAGAAATACGTTCTATGTTAACAGAAGAAGCGAGTGAAGAAGCCATTATCACCTTCAAAGACAACTTGGAAAAACTTTTAATGACGAAACCAATCAAAAACAAAACAGTGATTGGATTTGATCCAGCATTTCGTACTGGTTGCAAACTTGCCGTATTAAATCCATATGGTGAAGTATTAGAAATTGCAACAATTTATCCACATGAACCACATAACAAAAAAGTAGAGGCAACGAAAATAATAAGAGATTTAATAACTAAATATAATGCAGATATTATTGCAATTGGAAATGGAACAGCAAGCCGTGAAAGCGAAATGTTTGTGGCCAATGCCATTAAAGATTTAGAGGTAAAATACAATATTGTAAGTGAAGCAGGAGCAAGTGTCTATTCAGCAAGTAAACTTGCCATTACGGAATTTCCAGATTTAACCGTAGAAAAAAGAAGTGCTATTTCAATAGGAAGACGTATTCAAGACCCGCTATCAGAACTTGTAAAAATTGATCCCAAAAGTATTGGAGTGGGAGAATATCAACATGATGTCAATCAAAGCAATTTATCGAACGCCCTTGATTTTACAGTATCCAAAATAGTAAATGAAGTGGGAGTAAACATAAACACTGCCAGTGATAGTATCTTAAAATATATTTCAGGTTTAAACAAAAAATGTATTGAAAACATCCAAAAATTTAAAAAAGAACACAATTTTAAAAATCGTTGTGAAATTAAAAGTATTGCAGGGATTAGCGATAAAGTTTATGAACAATGTATAGGCTTCTTGCGAATAAATGATGGAGAAAATCCTTTAGACAAAACAAAAATTCATCCTGAAAGTTACGAAGTAACCGAGAATCTCTTAAAACACTTAAAATTAGATTTAAATAAAAAAGATGAATACTTTATAAAAACGCTAGAAGAAGCCGACAAAGAAAAATTAAGCAAAGAATTAAATACGGACGTCTATACTATAGAGGATATCATAAAAGAACTCATTACACCAGGATTAGACCCAAGAGATGCTCTAGACGATGTAATGCTAAAAAGCGATGTATTAACGATTGATGATTTAAGCATTGGTATGGAACTAACAGGAACTGTTCGCAATGTCGTATCATTTGGTGCCTTTGTAGACATTGGCCTACATAACGATGGACTTATCCACATTTCAAAATTAAGCAAAGACTATGTAAAAAATCCTCTAGATGTAATCCATGTAGGAGATATTATTACTTGTCATGTTGATAAAATTGATAAAGAAAAAGAAAAAGTGAATTTAACATTAATATAGAAATTTTAACAGATGAAATATAATCTAGGTTTTGTAAATCTATGTCTAATAGTAGATTTGTGATATAATAAGAAATAGGTGGAATTATGAAAAAGAAGCATACAACAATCATTCTCTATCTATTTCTTTTTATTTATTTAGAAATAATCAATAAAACACTCATGTTTAATAAATTACTAGATAAAGACTTTTTTAATGTAATTTTATTTAGTTTAAGTTTATCTTTTTTGTTTAGTTTTTTTACACATTTTTTTAGAGAAAAAAACAATAAGCGTGTTTGTACAGTTTTAGTTATATTGATTACAACTTTCTATTTATATAATTTTTTATACTTTTCACTATTTTCTATGCCATTTTCAATCAATGATTTAGAACTTGTAAACAATGCTCTAAGTTTTTATGAGATTGGGCTACATCTTCTTCAAACGGACTTCCTTTCTATTCTAATTTTTTTAGTTCCCTTCTTTCTTTTCCTTTTATACAAAAATAATTTTGACTTTGCAAAAAAACAAAGAAAAAAAAGAATTAAAAATTTCGTTTTCTTTCTTTTCTTTCATGTTATAGCCCTTTTATCATTAAATATAAATAAAACTACACTTTATTCTCCCTATAACTTATATTATCACTTAAATTCTTTAACAACCTCCACTGAAGTATTAGGGGTATTTACAAGTCAAAGACTAAGTATAAAAAGAGCCATTTTTGGATTTCAAGAAAAATTAGTGACAGAAGAAACAGAAGAAGACAACGAAGAAGTTTCTTACAATAAACTAGATATTGATTTTGATAAATTAATAAGCGAAACTCAAGATGAAAGTACAAAAAATATTTATCGTTATTTAAAAACGAAAAAAGCAACCAATAAAAATGAATATACAGGAATTTATAAAGGCAAAAATTTAATTTTTATTTTAGCAGAGGGATTTAATTCTATTGCGGTCGATGAAATAAGAACCCCAACTCTTTATAAATTAATACATGAAGGATTTGATTTTACCAATTATTATTCTCCCGAATTTTTAAGTACAACAGGAGGAGAATTTCAAGCCATGACAGGGCTAATTCCTACTCAAGAAATTTTAAAAATATGGCGAAATGAAAATCCAACCATATCGTATGCAATATGA
>CAMYTM010000068.1 GCA_947297555.1 uncultured Mycoplasmatota bacterium
CTATATAATTCTCCCATCATTCCCTTATCAGAGGAACCAAAAACTAGAGTGTGTCCATTTTCAGCAATTATTTTTCCTAATTCTCTTGCTGATTCTAAATGTATTGAGTCAACATCTTCCGAACTACTACACCCAACAAATATTTCCATTTCTTACCTCCTATTGTTTAAACCCACTGTTATTATTATATATTTTGCATTTTAATATTTATTGTTAATTTGTAATAAAATTATTGTCTAGAAAACAAATGTTTGGTATAATTAATTTAGGAATATTTAGTTAGTTTAGGTACTATTCTCCTTTACTTTTTTAAAAGTGAAAGGAGGTGAAATTATGAGAAAATCAGAGAAAACTCTAATGAATATCATAATACTCCTTATTATTGTGATTTTAGTCATATTAATAAAAATAGTACCAACTGTATAAGTCGGTACTAAATCAATTGAAATTGGAATAGTACCTAACTCTTCAAAACTAGGTATTCCTTTTTTATTTTATGCAAGTTTCCTTGACATATTCATTATAGCATTAAAAATGGTTTGCTAGCAAGTATTTTCTTTAAGATTTAAAAAATTCCTTGAAGAATTTAAAACTTCTATAAAAAGTAGTAAATTAGTAGCAAAATAGGTATTAAATAATTCATATATTATTTAATATAAAGGACTCGCGATGGAAAACTAATATTTTTTTTAAAAAAAGTTATATAATTTTCACCTGTCTTTTTACAAGTTCTTAAATGTTGTTATAACCATTATTTATAAGTGTTTACGGCATTTTTATAATTTCTTATATTTTTGCTTTCAAAAGTAGTAAATTGGTAGTAAAGAACTATAAAATATTTTTACAGATCTCTACAAATAAAGGGTTTATATGGAAAATTACAACTTTTATCAAACAAAATGATAAAAATCAGTACGCAAAAGTATAAATTCTAAAGAATTATCTACCTCATAAAAGAAATAAAGATAAGAAAAATAGATTGTTACACCAATTTGATAAAGAAACCAAATTATTGATAAAAAGTTAGTAAATAGTAACCCTAGAGCAAAACGTAAAGAGTATATTGTAATAGGAACTGGGCTATCAAATAAATCAAATAGAATAAAAGAAAGCAATGCTAAAAAAACTAAAAATATCTATATATTGACCTATTGTACTAATTGAGATAGAAAAAAGAAAAAATCAATCAAAATAAATGGCTTTGGAAAGATAATACAAAATTAAAGATTGGAAAAAATTTATAATTTTTTGGTTTGCTCTATTAATTTCTTCATTTTAATAAAGTGATGATTAATTCCCGATTTTCCTATTTTATAGTCTGTTTCTAAAGAGATAATATCTGCAAGTTCAGAATAAGAAGATTCGGGATATTTATAACGGTATTCTAAAACAATTTTCGTATGTTCATCTAATAAATCCATTAAATTATTTTGCATGATGTATTCAATACTTTCTATTTGTTGCATCCCCGTTTTTGTTGTTTTTTCTTGATTGGCAATTTCGCAATTGTTAAGACGGTTGACCATATTTTTATGGTCGCGATAAATACGAATATCTTCAAAATAAAAAAGGGAATTTACAGCATTAAACATTTTAATCATATCGCTGATTACTTCGGCACTTTTAATGTATGTCATGTATCGATTTCCTCTTTTGATAACTTTGGCGTCCATCTTAATACTTTTTAACATTTTTTTTATAAAATCGGCATCTGTTTTTGTTAGAAAAACAAATTCTAGATGATAGCCGCTTGTACTTGGATCATTAATAGAACCAGTTGTTAAAAGCGTTCCTCGAAGATAAGCAATTTTTTCTTCATCGGCTTCGAAATAGTTTTCATTTGCTTTTATTTTCTTGCCATTTTCGTAAATATATAAAGACTCTAAAATATAAGATACTTTTTCTTTGATTTCTAAAATATAAATTTGCTTTATACGAAATCTTTTTTGATTACGTACAATTATTTTAATATGAATTCCAAATACTTCTTTTAAATAAGTGTATATACGCCTAGCAATTTTAGCATTTTCACTAGTAATGGTAATTTTCTCTTTTTCAAGTTTTGCATCATATCTTAATATTGCAGATAATTCTGCTCTTTTTTCCATTAAGTTACTATTATATTCTGTTATTTCTTCTTTTAAACGAGTGGAAAATGTCATATTCTGGCTCCTTTCTAAAATCAACTTTTTATTGTACTATTATAGCATTGTTTCAAAAAGAAATGGAACCTAAAAAATGTTTCTTATATGTCTTGTTTTAATTTTTCTACTGTCTTATTGCTGCTATAGACTTTTTATCTTCTTTAAATTCACTTTCTAAGTCTTTTATGTTCGTCTTTTGTTTTAAAAATTTAGTGAACTTTTTGATTTTTTTATTAGTACCGTATTTTGCATGTTTTTTTCCTCCTTTTCTGTATAAATTTCTTTGCTTTCCTATAAAAACTATACTAAACTTATTTTAAGCGAGATACTAAATACCAAGTGCTTGCCCTGTAAATAAACACTCATCCTTGTGGATAGTGTTTTTTTATTCACATTGACCACCTCTTATACTAAAGTGGCAAACACTAGAAATTTGCATCTCGCAAGTGTCACTATAAAACAAGTAAAAAAGAAATACAAATCACGAATTTGCTATATTTAGAGAGAAACGAAAGAAATTTTTTGTAGATTTTGCCAAAAGAAAAGACTAACTTGTTAAATCTATTTGATTTTAAACAAAATTTAGTCTTTTTTTATTTTTATCCATAAAAGGCTGATCTTGTTGACCAACTATATCCTTTCTTGTTATTAAATCCTGGAGGAACAATTACTTTAGAAGTTGGGATGCTTCCAGAATAATGTCCTTTTGCTACCCCAAAGTGAAGATGGGCTCCAGTGGTACAATTATCATATCCACCGTTTTTCTTAGCAGTAGAACCTCCTCCTACTGTGCCAATTACAGTGTCTTGTGTAACAATTTGATTTAACTTAACTTTTATACTAAGTAAATGATAGTAATACGTTGTATATTTTACTCCTCCTACTGTAACTGTTACGTACACCATATTGCCTCCACAACTATATCGGTTGACTATTCCTGAAACTTTTCCTGCTGCCGCTGCATAAACAGGTGTTCCTTCAGCATTTTTTCCAATGTCAATTCCACTATGAAAACTATATTTTACACCTGTTACAGGGTGCGTTCTATATCCTTCTGGACTTGTAACTGAACCTTTCTTTAAAGGTTTTAACCAACCTGCATTGTATGGAGCATTGTCTAATTCATCTAATCGAGCAGTAGGTACAATTTTGTTGTATTTTTCTATACTTAATCGTTCGTATTCTTTGACTTGGGCTTCTAATAATTTTATTTGCGTATCTATATCAAGTTCAAATTTATCGTAAGACTCTAAGTCACCATATAAACTTTCAATCTTTTTTTGATAATCCTCTATTTTTTGCTCTAAATTTTTTTGTTTTTCTGCTAATTCTACTTTTAATTGCTCATTTTGCTTTATTAGATTTTGTAAATCTTTTAAATTTTTTTGATTTGAGTCTGTAATCTGTTCTATGGCAGAAATACGCATGACAAGTTCTGTAATAGAGGAAGAATCCGATACATATTCTAAATACACATTTTGATTTTGTAATTGTTGTAAAACTTTTAAAATTTGTTCAGTTTGTTCTTTTAGTCCTTCTATTCTTTCATTTGATTCTATTATTCTTTGTTCTGCTTCGTCTATATCTGATTCGGCTTGGGTAATATCGGCTTCGGCTTTTGTAATTGCATTTTTTTTGCTTTGAATTTCATCTTTGGCACTTTGTTGCTTACGGTCATTTTCTGCTTTTTTGTTTTTTAATTCTTTTAAATTATGTTGTAAGTCTCCTAAAGTTTGTGGGTCTTTTATCTCCGCTGCATTCACAGGAATTGGACTTATTGTATAAGCAAACAATACAATAAATAACATTAAAATTGAAAATGTTTTTTTCGTTATTCTTTTTATCATATTTTCAAATACTTCCTTACTGCACGGTAACTTCCAAGCATACCGATAATAGCACCAATAATGAGTAACAATCCTGATACATATAGAATGAAATTAAATGGTTCTGCTAATCTTATAATTTGTGTAAATAGATATCCATTAAAATGATCATATAGTAATACATATCCATATACGGTTACCAATATCGGTATAATACTTCCTAATATTCCTAAAAATAATCCTTCAAACAGGAAGGGTAAGCGAATAGAAATATTACTAGCACCTACTAAACGCATGATTTCAATTTCATTTTTTCTTGAGAATATTGTCAATTTAATGGTGTTTCCAATTAAGAAGGCTGTGACAAGTACCAAAGCAAGTACGATAATAATTGTGACCTTTTCAATAACATCAAAGGCTTTTACTAAATTTTCTGCCATTCCTTCTCCATAATCAGCACTAGAAACATAATCATATTTTCTTATCTCTTCTGTTGTTTCTTTTAAGTGAGATACATCTTTTACTGTTACAATAAAAGAATCAAGTAAAGGATTCGTGTCTAAAAAATCTAAGGCTGTGTTAAATGTGTCAGAGTACGTTTTCATTTCGAGTTTCCATTCATCTTTACTTTTATATTTGTAGTCTGCTACGTTTCCAGATTCTTTCATAGTATCTAAATTCTTTCGCATTTCTTCTATATGTGCTTCTGTACTTGTTTCATTCATATATACAACAATTGTAAGTTCATGTTCTAATGCAGTAGTGATATTTTTAACGTTATAAGAAATAATCATGGCAACTGCTACTAATACT
>CAMYTM010000069.1 GCA_947297555.1 uncultured Mycoplasmatota bacterium
GCAAACTAAAAGCGATATATTTTTTCTAATATATCACTTTGTCAACAATCTGAAAAGGATATAAAAAGTCCTTTTTTCTTTTTCTAAAATTCTTTATAATAAAGAAAGGTGATACATATGAAACTAAGTGAAACTCCTATTAATCCGATATGGAATCAAGAATTAAAAAATTATACAAACGAACCATTAGATTTTGCCTTAATAGACAAAATTGTATTTGCAGGAATTTACGATAACGAACTACCTAGTGAATATGCCATTTGTTTTGGAACAAGCAGAAAAATAGAAATGGTTGCTCGAGTAGAAAAAGCAGTAGAGTTATACCAAAAAGGAAGAATAAAAAAAGTTCTATTTACAGGTGGGAAAAACGGAATCTCAAGTGCAAAAAACAACCAAACACCAGAAGAAATAAACAAAGACAATTTAGATATTTCTTACATAATTAATGATGAATTAGCAGAAGCAGAAAGGATGCAAAAGTACGGAATAGAACTTGGAATACCAAAAGAAGATATTATCATCGATTGTGAGTCTAATAATTCCAATGAAACATTACAAAATTTATTTAAATTTATAAAACTAAAAGATAATGATAATATAATAGTTATTACTTCTGCCTACCACTTAAAACGTTGCCTAGCCTCTTCTAAAAAATATGTTCATTTAAATTTAACGTACACTTTAGTAGCGGCAGAAACAGGTTATTTTGAAAAAGACAATTACAGAGAGACTAAACTAGGAAGAGAATTATTAAACTTTGAAGCAAACCATTTAGTACGTTTAACAAGAGAAAATAAAATAGCAGATTTAGAGATTTAAAATAAAATCGTTTTTTGATAAAATAAGAATAACTCAATACAGGGTGGGTGATTTTATGAACGAGTTAGCCAAACTAATGATTTGTTTAAAATCTTATGGATTTACAACAAACGATATAAAAATTGTATATGAAACAGGTACATTATCCAATCTAGATTTATTAACGTATCCTTTTCAAGATGTAACTGATTTTTTTCTAAAGAATCAAGAAAGTATCATAAATCGCATAAAAAGACAGATTCCTTTATATGAAGTGAATGTAAACTTTGATTTTTTAGAATTAAGTTCAGAAATAGATAGCCCAATATATATTGAAAAAGACCAAACCATTCTTCCTGTTTTATTAAAAACAATGAAAACAGAAGAAGGAGAAGTAAGTTTAGAAGATTTTATAAAAAAACACTTAATGAATAATGGACTCTATTTATTACATTTATGTGATAGTTTTCTTCAACCAGACATAGAGTATGAAAGTATCTTTAAAAATTGCGATAAACGTATCTATGCTAAAATAAAAGCAAATTTAGTAAACGAACAAGACATTGATTATGTATGGAACTTTTTAAAAACGAAAAATAGGTTCTACTCTGTAATTCGTTTTTTATTAAATAGCGAGAATCTAGAAGATATAGTAGATTGCTTTTCTAAAATGATACCTTTAAAAGAAACAAGAGAAACTAGAGATTATGAGCGCATAATAACAAGAAAACAAACTTGGTTACCATACAAGGATAGTGAATAAAACGTACGTTTAAAAATAAGATATAATAAGGAGAAATAAAGATTTACAAGCAAAACTATTTTTGCTATAATACCCATGAGTATGAAATTACTCCTTGCTTTAGTAATTCTAAAGCCAAATAGACCATAAGGAGGTGTAGAAGAATGAAAAAATATGAAATTATGTTCATTGTAAAATCTACAAATGAAAGTGATGAAATTAAAGCATCTGCTGAATTTATGAAAAATATTATCACTGACAATAAAGGTAGTATTGTAGAATTTAATGAATTAGGTGAAAAAAAATTAGCCTATCCAATCAAAAAAGAAATGAATGGATATTATTATGTTATGGTAGTAGAAGCAGATAATACTGCTGTTAGTGAACTTAACCGTAAATCATCTATTAACGAAAATATTTTAAGACATTTAATCATCAGATTAGACGAGGAGTAGAAAATGAATAAAGTAATATTAATTGGTAGACTTGCAAGAGACCCTGAAATGCGTACTACAGCAAGTGGTATGAACGTAACTCGTTTTACATTAGCAGTATCACGTCCATTTCAAGATCAAAATGGAGAGCGTGGAGCAGATTTTATTAATTGTGTTGCATGGCGTAGACAAGCAGAAAACATTGCAAAGTATTGTGTAAAAGGAAGCCAAGTGGCAGTTGAAGGTAGAATTCAAACAGGTTCATACGATGCTCAGGATGGAACAAAAAGATATACAACTGATATTATTTGTGATAACTGTACATTCCTAGGAACTAAAAATAGCGATAATGGTTATACAAGCCAAAGCAACAACAATTATAATGAGACTATACCAAGTATGCCAACTTCTGATATTTCAGAAGATCCATTTAAAGACTTTGGAGAAGAAATTGCTCTAAGTGATGATGATTTACCATTCTAAAATAGGAAAGGAGAAATAAAAAATGGCAGAATTTCGTAGAAAAAAGAAAAAAATATGTCAAATGTGCGCTGGAAAAAGCGTTGATTATAAAGATGTAATGATTATTAATAAATATATAAATGAAAAAGGAAAAATCATGCCTAGACGTATGACTGGAGCATGTGCAAAGCATCAAAGACATATTGCTGAGCAAATTAAATATGCAAGATTTATGGCATTAATACCATTTGTAAAATAACATTCTGAATTTTAAGAATGTTTTTTTATGCAATCAAGTATAAAAGAAGATTTGCTACAATGAAGAATAAAAAGACAGATTAAATAAAGACATTAAAGTTTAACTAAAAAAAGTGTGATTTTTTTTTACATAAACGTTTTATTTGACAAAAAAATGTATAGTAAAGTCAAAAACTTCCAAACTATAGTAATGTTAGTTGTTGACTTTAGAGAATCTATGATATAATCAAAAAAAGAATAAGAATGAAAAAATTATTTAAAGAAAGAGGTTGAATATGAAAATACTAGTAGGTCTATCAAATGGACTTAAAAGCGAAAATGTTCCATATCAAATGTTTATTGTCGATGTAGATTCAACAGAACCAATGAAACAAGAATGGAGTCCAATAAAAATTGAAGCATTAAGTAGTTGTTCTAATGTTCGCGTGAACTTAGGAAATTACAAATCAATTATGCAAAATCCAATGGAATATTTAGAAGCAGAATTTGATTTAAGCAAATTAGTAGATATTACTGCGAACCAAGCAGAATTTCAAATTATTAATGTTTATAAGGACGATATTGGAGATCCAATTCTTTACCGTACAGTAAATTCTTTAGGAGAAGTAGAAATGCACCATATTTCTGAACTTGCCTATAAGAAAAAATTTAGTATTTATGGAGATAGTGTAAATAGTCTACCATCTTACGTAAAAACAACTACATTAAAAGAAGCATACGATTGGTGGGCAAAAAGAGACAAAGTGAAAATTCATAGAAGAACAACTCGTTTTGTATATGAAAACTTTGATACACATGAAGATATGCCAGTACAACTCCTATACCATTATTTAACTGGTGTAAAAGGATTCAAATTAGGATATCATACCATTACTGATATTAGTGAAAAATATTCTGAAAGTAAAAAGTTGCATGAATACTTCCTATTTAATGGTACCGCAAATATAAAATTAAAAGAGAGCATTCCAACAATTGAAAGTGGAATAGAAGAAGTAGGGATTTTTGGAAACAAAGATCCGTATCCAGACACAAGAAAACTTGGATATTATGGAGCCACAATGTCTTTAATTTGTAACAGAAAGAACTATCCGGCATTTGATTATTACAGTAAACCTACGTCTGAGGCAAATTATGATAAAGAAGGTATTGAAGTTACTATTGATATCACCGATGGAAATATGGCTGTTTACAATAAATGTGAAGAAGCGAAATGTATTTCTACCGATTGGCGAATTGGCGAAAATAATGACTTTTTTGGTGTAACTCTATCAAGTTTATTAACAGAAAAACTTGGAGAATTAAGTAAAAAATTCCAAAATGAAAAAGAACGAGTAGAATTTGGACATTGGTCAAGTGCCAATACAAATGATTGGTTCCAAGTTATGGCATTTGCTTTATCTACCCAATATTATAGTAAAGAACTAAGAAATAAATTAACAGAAATTTTAAACAATTTCCAATATTTATTCTCTTCAAAACTAGCCGAAATGATTGAAAAAATTAGTGCAAAAGACTCTTTAGAAACTATGAAATGGGCAGAAGAAAACGTAGAAAGAGTCATGGTAGATATTTCTTTCATGAAAGAAGATGAATCAATTCAAAAATCAAGTATAACACTAGATCAAATGAAAAATTTATTTACTTTCAAAAGAAACTCTTTTGAACTACCAGATTGGCTACAAATTTATTCTCCTGAAACCATAGAAAAATTAGGTGGTGTAGAATACTTAAACCAATTTATTGCTACTCGTGGAGAAGAATCTTCAGAATTGTTCTTATCTATGTGGGCAGAAAAACTAGAAAGCGACCAAAAATACGCTTCTATTGAACCAAAAGAAGATATTTTAGAACAAATTGATAAACTAGATGATATTCCAGTAATTAATCCAGAAAAAGAAAAAAACAAAAAAGCAGCCTAATCTAAAAACTGTCTAGCAATAGTCAGT
>CAMYTM010000070.1 GCA_947297555.1 uncultured Mycoplasmatota bacterium
CTTTAGAACCATCTAAGTGTTTCGCAGGTCCACTTCCGACGGGTAAGATTACGGCATCATACGATTGAAATAAATCTTTCCAAGTATCGACTAACAATCTTCTTACTCTCTGGGCATTTTTAAAATATCTTTCTTGGTTTTCTTTTTGTAAAATGTAAGAACCTATCACAAAACGTCTTTTAATTAAAGGTGAAAATCCTTTTGTACGATGATCCATCATCATTTCGGTAACGTTTTTTCCCTCTCCTCTTGGGCCAAAAATAATACCGGTTAAATTCGACATATTACTGGTTGCTTCAGCACAGGAAATAGCAACATATACACTTGGCAAAGCATCTAAGAGTTGTTTATTTACGGATACTTCTTCTACCTTCATTCCTAGACTTTTACATACTTCTAAAGATTTCATAAAGTTTTCTAAATGCTCTTTTAGTTCTTTTGTTGGATTTTCATAAGAGGCTATGTTACATAGTTCTTTGATGTAACATAATTTCTTATTTTCTACTTTCCCATTTAAACTTTCATACAAATGAATTTCACTAGAATCCCATGACGTCATGTCATGTTCGTCTATTCCTTTCATCGCATCGACAACGATTGCAGCATCTTCTACACTACGAGTAAGTACTCCGCAGTGATCTAGGCTTGAAGCAAATGGAAATAATCCGTATCTTGAAATCATACCATAAGTTGGTTTATAACCTACAATACCACAAAAAGCCGCGGGTTTACGGATAGAATCTCCTGTATCACTTCCAAGAGCATAAGGATAAACTCCTGCTGCTACAGCACAAGCACTTCCTGCTGAACTTCCTGCCGTCATACGCGTTTTATCCCAAGGGTTTTTTACAATTCCTGTGTGACCAGTTGTTCCTGACCCTCCCATTCCAAATTCATCTAAAACGGTTTTATTGACAGGTACTGCTCCCACATCTAATAGTTTCTGTACGGCTGTTGCTGTATAAAAAGGGACATAATCTTTTAGGGTATTAGAAGAACCAGTGGATAGAATATCTTTAGTTGAGTAGTTATCTTTAATTCCAAAGGGAATGCCAGAAAGGAAATGGTCAATAACATTTGTTTCTTTTGCTTCATCTAAAATGGTTACGAACGCATTGTATTTTTCTTGTACTTCATGAGATTTTTTCAAAGATTCTTCGATTAGTTCTTTACTCGTTATTTCTCCATTTTTTAATTGTTCATGTAATTCTAGAATGGTTTTGTCCATTAATTTTCCCCTCCTACTACTTTTGGTACTTCTACTTCTCTACCTTCTGTTTGTTTGCAGTTTCTTAAAGCGTCTTCAATTGGTATGGAAGGCTTTGCTTCATCTTCTCTTAATGTGAAAGTAAAATCATCTAGACAATGAGTCATAGGTTTTACTTCTTTTATATTTGGAAAATCTTCTACTTTTTGTAAGTTTTCATCAATAATAGTGAATTCATCTAAAACCATTTGGTTTTCTTCTTTACTTAAGCCAATTAAAAGTTTTTCTGCTAAATCATCTACGAGTTCACTTGTAAATTTAGTCATTTTCTTCCTCCTTTATTACAGCAATACCCAATTCTTCTAATTGTTTAGTACTTACTTCGGTTGGTGCCTCACTCATCAAGTCACTTGCACTTTGGGTTTTTGGGAATGCTATTACGTCTTTTATATCGTTTGTTCCTGTTAAAACCATTACAAGTCTTTCAAGACCTGGAGCAATTCCAGCATGAGGAGGGACCCCATATTTAAATGCTTCTAGAACAAATCCAAAACGAAGGCTGGCCTCTTCCTCGCTTATACTTAAGGCTTTAAATATTTTTGCTAAATCCTCCGTTTTATGATTACGAACGCCTCCACTTGCAAGTTCATAGCCATTTACGACTAAATCATAACTTCTAGAAATACAGTTCTCTGGATCATTAATCGTTTCTATATTACGTACCATAGTAAATGGATTGTGCTCGGCTTTCCATCTTCCTTCTGTTTCAGAGTATTCAAAAAATGGGAAGTCTGTAATCCAAAGAAAATTTAATTTTGATTCATCAATTAAATTTAATTCTTTGGCAATTTTATTTCTTAATGCTCCTAATGAGGCATATACTATTTTTTTCGTATCTGCCACAATTAAAATTAAATCGTTGTTCGTAATATTATAGGTCGTACGCATAGCCTCTAATTTATCACTTTCTAAGTTCTTTGCAATAACACCATTAAAGGTATCATTATCATATTTTAACCAAGCAAGACCTTTGGCACCATAAATACGCACAAAATCTGTTAGGTGTTCTACATCACTTCTAGAATATTTATCGCCATTATTTTTTACAATTAAACATTTTACAATGCCTCCTTGCTCAATCACATTATTAAATACGTTCATTTTGGTTCCTTTTAGAATTTCCGTTAAATCTTTTAGTTCCATTTCAAAACGTGTATCTGGTTTTTCTGTTCCAAAACGATCCATGGCTTCTTTATAAGTTAAACGAGGAAATGCTGGTAGTTCTATCCCTTTTACATCTTGCACTATTTTTTTAATCATTCCTTCTGTGACATTCCATACATCTTCTTCTTCAGCAAAACTCATTTCTAAATCAATTTGTGTAAATTCTGGTTGCCTATCAGCACGTAAATCTTCATCACGAAAACTTCTGGCAATTTGATAGTATTTTTCAAAACCAGATACCATTAGAAGTTGTTTGAATATTTGAGGGCTTTGAGGAAGTGCGTAAAAGGACCCCTTATTAATTCGAGACGGAACTAAATAATCTCTTGCTCCTTCAGGTGTTGATTTGCAAAGAATAGGCGTTTCAATTTCAATAAATCCTAAATGATTTAAATATTCTCTAGCACTTTGGCATACTTGATGACGGATTAAAATGTTGTCTTTTAATTTATCTCTTCTAAGATCTAAATAACGATATTTTAAACCAATATTTTCATTTATTTCGGTGTCATTATCATAGACATTAAAGGGAAGTGTTTCACATTCACTTAGAATTTCTAAAGTTTCTACCATTAATTCTACTTCCCCTGTTGGAATTTTAGGGTTAATCATATCATCAGTACGAGCAATTAATTCTCCACTCACTTTAATACAATATTCGTTTTTTAAACTTTCTGCGATTTCAAATTCACTTTTTAAGAAACTTCTATTGAACACAACTTGTAAAAATCCTGAACGGTCTCTTAAATCAACAAAAATAACACCACCCATATCACGGCGCTTGTTAACCCAACCATAAACGGTATATTTTTTCCCTATATCTTTTTTTCTAAATTCTCCATTGTTATATTGTTTCATTATTTATTCTCACTTTCTTTATTTTGTATTGCTTTTATTACTTTTTCTTTTTGTTTATTAGAAAATATTGGCATAAGATATTCATATTGTGTCATTTCTCTTAAAAAAGAAATGTCTTTAGTTTCTAAGGATTTATCAATAATTCTATCTAAATCTAAATCTTCTTCAACTCCACTAATTAGTTCTGCTAAATAGTAATGATCTCTTTTTTCTATGAAATAATCTACTATTTTTGAAAAGTCTTTATTTTTTTGATTATAGTTCATAGCCATACGCCATAAAGATTCTCTTTTGTCTTCTTTAATCCCAACTTCTATTAATTCATTAAAATATTCTTGATTAATTGGTGGCGGTAAAGGTACAGAAATATATTGTGTAATAAATTCTAGAAGTTCTAAATCATTCATTTGTAAGCAGGTTTTATTATATAGTGGAAAATGGGTTAAAAGTTCAAAAAGTTTTTCATAGCGTGGACCACTATCTCTAACCTTTTCTTGGTCTTCTAATAAAGTTTTTCGTTGTTTTTCTATAAATTCTTTTGTTCGTATTTTTTTCTTTTTAGCCATGTTTTCGAGCAGATTTATTAATTCTTCACTATTGATAAATCTTTGCACATAACGATATATTATATTTACTAAATCCATTATTTTAATTCCTCATCAATAAACTTGTAAATTCTATCTTGAATATCATATAAGTTATCGTAATAAATAATATCTTTTACATTTCTGCAACCTTTTACTAGACTTGATATTTTGCTCCCAGTTTTAGCAATAACGAGTATAGGAATATTCAAATGTACGGCTTCTTGCAATTCCATTCCTTGTCCAGTAGATAAGTTACTCATTTCTGCTATTACAACGTTTGTGCCTTGCAATATATTTATTGCTCTTTCATATTTTTCAAAGTCATTCCCTTTAAAATGCATTGTGTCTAGGGGACTATAAATTTCGAATGTGACACTTTCTAAAACTGCATTTCTTAATATAGCATTTAAATGCCTAAATGTGTCCTTAGAAGATGCATCAGAATTTAGTATGGCACCTGTTATCAAAACTCTTTTTTTTAAATTGTCATTCACTATATGTGTTCCTCTTTTCATAATTTTGTTTTATTTCTAAAATTCACAATTTCCTGGTGTTCTAGGATAAGGAATCACATCGCGAATATTATCGACACCCGTTAGATAGATTAGTAATCTTTCAAATCCCATACCAAATCCAGAATGAACGCATGTTCCATATCTTCTTAAATTTAGATACCAATCAAGTCCTTCTGCGTCCATATTCATTTCTTTCATACGAGTAACAAGTTTGTCATAGTCTTCTTCTCTTTGGCTACCTCCCATT
>CAMYTM010000071.1 GCA_947297555.1 uncultured Mycoplasmatota bacterium
AATAAATTCCAATCTGCAAAATCATTATGAATTAAAACAGAGAAATCAGAGTCAAGTAATGCATTATTCTCAAATAAATTTTTCATTTTCAAAGCAATATCTTCTGACAAAATATTATTTTTTACTAATCTTTCAAGGTTTTCCTCTAAACCAACATTTATAAAATCTTGAAAAGAATTATGCATTCCTAAAAGTTCACCTTTCTTCGCCAAAGAATTATCAAAAGAACCAAAACCTTTCACATGAATTTTATGTAACTTAGCCATAGTTTTCCCTATCTCAAAAACAAGATGATTCTCCATTTCTGGATGTTCTTTTAAATAAAATTGTACAGTATCTCCTTTTAGTTTTTCTATAACCTGATAAGAAATATCCTCCGAATTTTCAAGTTCATGAATAAAATATGTTTTATAAGCAGGAAGTCCATTTTCTAAAGCAATTTTTGATGCTTCACTTTCAACATAAAAATATCCATTTTTAACTCCTTTTGGATGACAACGTATAATAACTTCTTTCCCACTTTCTAAAACGCCTACTCTTATAGAATTTACATTGCCTAAACTTGTCTGCGCACTTTCATCAAACGGTTTAATGTAAGAAAGTTTATCTTCTTTTAACTCGAGATTAATCTTACAAAATAACTCTTCATTTGTAATAGCAGTATGTCTATCCTGCCAAATCATTGATGCTTCTTCTGCACTTACTTTTCTATCTGTTTGCCAATAAAAACTTTCACTTCTATCACATATCCTTTTATTAATTTCTTCTAAATCCATAATCTTTTCTCCTATAAAATCATTCTACATATTTATGTTGTTCACTTGTCCATGCAGGTGTGCAAGGAACTGCGGCTTCAAATATTCCATCAAAAGCATAACACTCGTTTTTATCTAAAAGAATAACATCTCCTTGTTCAAAATGTAGTTCTTCTGTATTACTTTTTAAATACATTTTCCCTTTACCATTTAAAATATAAAGCATTTCTTTACAACTAGTATTGACTTGAAATCCACTTTTTGGACTTCTCCCCTCTATTTTAATTACTGCAAAATTAATATCAGGGTCTGTCATTGGATAATCCATTCCTGAATAGCCATCTCCACTATATTTTTTTGCTTCTTTTTTACCAACATATAACAAATTAATCTCTCCCTTTAAAAACAAAAAAATCACAAATTAAGGGCGAAACATATCCGCGGTACCACCTTAATTCATGATTTTAACCATGCACTTTTCTTCATAACGTGAAGTATCCGATTTAACTCCAGAACCATATTCATACTCCTCTTTATATTTACTTTCACCAAATGTAAACTCTCTTCTTATAAAGAATAAAGTACTACTCTTTCTTTCTTCATTAATTATCTGTATTCTAACATAGAATTTTTATGACTTCAAGAAATATCTACCTTATTAACGATTAGATTGGCTACAAATTTTAACAAAGTCAAATTTTCTTCTCCAATAGGTTTTTCTTGATAAATAATAAGTAGTCCTAAACAATCCGTAGAGGAAATAATAGGTTGAATTAAATAATATCCACTTTTTTCTTCCCCATTTAATTTATATGTTTGTAAATCATTTTTTACGACACTTTCACGATTATGAATCAACTGAATAAATTTCATATCTAAATCCGTCTCTTCATAATTTGAAAACTTATTAGAATATACAATTTTATCTCGATCTGTAATTATTAAATTCATTTCATATACTTGTGTTACTAAATTTCCAATCGTATGGATTGTTTCTTTATAATCTTTAATCTTTGAATACTTCTTTAAAATAACTTTATCTTCTTCTACAAAAATTTCTAAATTTTCCCCTTCTCGAATGCCTAAATTTCGTCTTATTTCTTTCGGCAAAACAATTCTTCCTAACTCATCAATTCTACGAATCACACCTGTTGACTTCAAAAGTATCACGAACTCCTTCCGTCTATTAGTTTGGGTTGTAAGTAGAAAAATATGCAAAAGAAAAGAAAAAATACAAAGAAAAAAGGAAATTCCTAATTTGCGGTGTATATATAAGAATAGAGAGAAGGTTTTAAATATAAATTATTTTAACGAAATTGAAATTTTTATTAAAAAAAATGAAGTAAGTAAAAAAATACGAATTTTAGAAGAGAATCAAACAATTTTAGAAAATTACTGGAATATTGGGAGACTCTTAGTAGAAGCGCAAGGTGGCAAAGAAAGAGCAAGATACGGAAATGGTTTAATTAAAGAGTGGAGCATTAAGTTTACAGAAAAGTATGGTATTTCCTATTCAAACAGAAACTTAATGTTATATCGTCAATTTTATAACACATTTCCAATTGTGAACGCAGTGCGTTCACAATTAACCTGGACACATATAAAAACCATTTTACCAATAAAAGAAATAAATAAACGTAATTATTATGTTAATTTGTGCATAGAAAGAAATTTAAGTAGTAGAGATTTACAACAAGAAATAAAAAACAATTCTTATGAAAGATTAATTAAAAAACCAGATAAAATAGAAATCATTGTTCCACAAAAGCCAATATATTTCCTAGAGCAAATGAAAAATCCTATTCTAATTGAACTGGATAGGAATAAAACAATTCAAAGTGAGCATGATTTAGAAATTACGATTCTTGCAAAACTCCGAATATTCTTTAGTCAATTAGGAGAAGGATTTGCATTAATTGATAACCAATACAAAATAAACTATAACAACAAAAATTATTACATTGATATTCTGTTGTTTAACTATAAATTGAACTGTTTTTTTGTTGTAGAACTAAAATTAGGTGAACTAAGAAAAGAAGATAAATCTCAAATAGAATTCTATATGCAGTTAATGGATAACCAAATAAAAGAACCATTTCACAATAAAACAATTGGTATTATTATTTCGAAAGAACAAGATAAACTCATTGCCAACTTTGTTAAAAACGATTCTATTATTCCTCTAACTTATGAAATAAAAAAGAAGATATAACTTAATCCTCTTCTATATCTCTCACAATTAATTCCAATAAAGGCACAAAAGAATATAAAAAATGCTTATCTCCTCGTTTCAAGATTAATGTTATAATAACTTTTTTATTCAAATACTTAAATGAAAAACTTGGATTAATATTGTACGCCTCAAAAAATAACTTATCCCCTTTAACCTTAGAAGAAAAAACTTCTGGTATCTCCACTTCCACCATTCGTTCTGTTTGCTTCACATTAGAAATTTCTAAACGCTTGGCCAATTTTTCAAACCATTCTTCGTACATATATATTTCTATTTCCTGAGTAACTTTTCCAAAACGATCTTCTAACACTTTTTGAATACGCTTTAAAGAAGTCTCATCTTCTACTTCATTAATCATTTGATGAATTTCAATTTTGATATCTTCATCAGAAACATAATCATCACTAATATGAGTACTTACATTTACCAAAGACTTTGTATCTGTATCTTCTTCTACTTCTTCACCATTTAAACGCTTTATCTCTTCCTCTACCATCTTCGTGTACAAAGAAATTCCAACTGAATCCACAAAACCTGCTTGTTCACTTCCTAAAATATCCCCTGCTCCACGAAGAGATAAATCACGCATAGCAATTCGATACCCACTACCAAGTTCTGTAAAATCTTTAATCGCTTGCAAACGTTTCACGGCAATATCATTTAACACTTTTCGATTATCATATAACAAATAAGCATACGCAATTTTATCACTCCGCCCAACACGACCACGTAACTGATAAAGTTGACTTAACCCAAAATGATCTGCACTATAAATAATTAACGTATTGGCATTAGGAATATCAATTCCTGTTTCAATAATAGTCGTACAAACCAATATATCAAATTCATATAAAACAAAAGACTCCATAATGTCATCTAATTCTTTTTTAGTCATTTGTCCATGAGCAAAATTGACTCGTGCCTCTGGTATCAATCTTCGTAACTTGTCACAAAAATCGCTAATAGAAGCCACCTTATTATACAAAATAAAAACTTGCCCTTTTCTAGTTAATTCTTTATAAATAGCATCTTTCACAATAAGTTCGTTCTCTGCTATTACATAAGTTTGAACAGGATACCGATTCACTGGGGCTGTATCAATAATCGATAAATCCCTAAGACCACTCATAGCCATTTTCATCGTTCTAGGAATCGGCGTTGCAGAAAGAGTTAAAACATTTATGTCATTTTTGAATGACTTAATCTTTTCTTTATGTGTTACACCAAAACGCTGTTCTTCATCTACAACAAGTAACCCTAAATTCTTACATTTTATATCATCACTTAACAAACGATGTGTCCCAAATAAAATATCTATTTTGCCACTTTTTAAATCTTCTAAAATTCGTTTTGTTTCTTTACTAGATGTAAAACGATTCAAAAGAGAAATTTCAATAGGATAACTAGAAAATCTTTTCAAAGCAGAAGCATACTGTTGCTTAGATAAAATTGTAGTCGGACATAAATACAATACCTGTTTATTATTTAAAATTGTTTTAAATATAGCCCGAAATGCAACTTCTGTCTTTCCAAAACCAACATCTCCACACAAAAGCCTATCCATTGGAACTGGACTTCTTAAATCATTTTGAACATCTTCTATCGCCTTCAATTGATC
>CAMYTM010000072.1 GCA_947297555.1 uncultured Mycoplasmatota bacterium
TCTAATAGAAGGGATGATTGCATATTAAAACCAATTATATTATCACCCTTTCCTAACAAAAGAAAAATCATTAAGCCTGTAGTACTAATCACCATAAGTCCTAAAAAGATTACTAGTAAAATTGTCATATATTTATTCCTCATCTTTGTCCACCTTCATTCCAAGTAATAAATGAATAATTTCAATTATAAGGGCATAAATAATCCAAATCATCCATGTAATATGCCAAGCGAATGTCATAAAACTTATAAATAGATAAATACAAGTGAATACTAAGGCAATTATTCCATCATATTTTTCTATTTCTTTTTTCCTCTTTTTTTCTTCTGCTTCTTCTTTTTTAGGAAGACTTAAAAAATGATATACTAATAATACCGTAGCAAGAGCACAAATAAATAAAAATATACTTACTGCAATAATTTCGTTCATCCAAGAAAATGATGTCGCTATAATTATCCAAATAACGGCTATAAAATATAAAAATACACTTGCACTTACAATAAAGGCTGTTTTTCTCTTTAAATCAAACTCTATATTATTTTCTGTTCTTATATTTTTTTCTTTGTGATTTTTTTGTTTTCCAAATATTTCTTCTGTTGTGATTTCATATAGTTCACAAATTGGCATAATTTTATCAAAGTCTGGTTGGCTTTGGTTGGTCTCCCACTTTGAAATGGTTTGCCTCGTAACATTTAATTTTTCTGCTGCTTCTTCTTGACTTATCTTTTTGGCTTTTCTAAGTTCATATAAACGATTTCCTAAATCCATATCAATTTCCTCTTTTCTTTCTTTTGTATTATAAGGTATTTTTTAGTTGCATTCTATCAAAAGTGGTTGGAAATTTTAGCAACTGCAATTAACATTATTTATTTTTGAAGAAGTATTCTACTGCACCATAACTTAGTAAAGCATATACAATTTCTGCAAATATTTTGGCAATAAAAATAGGAATATGAATGATTTTGTTTAATAGTAACAAAAATAATGTATCTATTGCTAAAATAATTATTGCTTTTTTTAATTCTTCTTGAAATGCTTCTTTTAACTCTGTTTTTAGTGCTCTTTCTTTATTAAATTTTAAAATGACACTAATACATCTGGCAAAAATATTGGCAATTATTATATGGTCCCCTGCAAACAAGGCAAAAAAAGAAAATAAAATATAATCAATGATATAATGGTCAAAATTAATTGGATTTTCTTTTTGCTTTTCTGAGTTTTTAGTCGATATTTCTTTTTTACTATCTATTTGGTTAGTGTTTATCTCTTCTGATGCTTCTTTTGATAAATCTATTTCTTTTATTTTTATTTTATGAGAAGCACATGAAAAGATAACATTGGCTTCATATTCATTTTTGTTTCCTTTTACAGTAAGTAAAAAATCTATTAAGTTATAACTGAAGGCTCTAAGAGTAGATTGGGTATCTGTAATGCTTTCTCCTGATGCGATTCTAAACATGGCTTTTGTAATAGAATTAGTTACTTTGTCCGATAAGTTTTTATTCTTTCCATTTTTTCCTATAATGAAAGAATTACGATCTACCATCACTTCATTACAAATGCGAATGGCATCTTCTAAGGTATCGTCTCCATCTCCATTAATCGTTACTATAAGAGTATTGTTACGATATTTTTCTTTGATGTGTTTTAAAGCATTTTTTAAGACTATTCCTTTTCCTTCATTAGATATATAGATTTTGGCATATTGGGCTAAGGTTTCTAAAAATGTTCTATCTTTTTCTTGGGTTCCATAACAAATAATTATACAATGAAAACTATTTTCTCTTAATTTCTGCAATAAACTCTTTACCTCTTTATTGTTTGTTGTTAGTGAAATTATGGCTATTCTATTGTCGTTCATAAACTCTTTCCTCCACTCATTCTTTTTTATAAATATTTTTTAATTTCTTTTTCATATTTCTTTTTTCTTCTCTGTTATTCTACTCTTTCGTTTGATGTGTTTAACTAATTATGACTATTTAATTTATTATAACATACTTATTGGATAGTTTTTTAACAATAAAAAAGAAAGTGAATGTAATTATCGCTTTCTCTTTTTTATTGAAAAGATATGGATTTTAAAATTTTTATAAATTCTTGGTCTGTTAGTGAAGTTTCTTCCTTTCCTATATAACTTACTTCATATAAGTTATTTTCATGCGTAAAATAGGCATTATAAGAATGGCTATTAGAACAATTTACCATATATCCTTTCATATCTTGTGTTAAAAAATATCTATTACAATTGGAATTTCCAGTTGATACTAATAACATATAAAGGTTTACAAAGACATTCATTTGGATATGAGATCGATTCCAAAAAATATTTCTTTTTTCGTCTTTGTGTTCATAATAATAATGGTATAAATCTATTTCATCTTTGATATCGTATTTTTTTGCTAATTTCTCATAATTTACAAATTTTAAAGATTGTTTTGTTTCTTCAAGAGAATTTATATTTGCTTTTCCTATCGTGAAACGACTAATTTGATTCCCTTGTGCATTGTATTCTATATATATTTTTTGATTATTTTTTTCTTCCTCTAAAGAAAATTCATTTGGTAAATCATAATGTAAATTTCCTATCTTATCATTTTGAGTTGTTATATCTCTTTGAATGGCTAAATCTGTTATTTTAGTATACATTTCTCTATATTCTTTATCATTATGGTGATAATAATACAACAGAAATACTTTATATCCTATAAATAAAAGAAACAGCAGAATTACAAAACTTATTCCTATTTTTGTTTTTTTATTTTTCATATAATCCCTACTCTCTATTTATAGAATACCATATTTTAAGAACATTTTTATGTATTTAGGATTTATTGTTTATAACTTTACATGATTTTTTATTTCATCAATTGCTATTTTTTGTATTCTCCTATAAGTAATTAAGCATATAAAAAGCAAATCTTGTATATTCATTGATTTGCTTTGTAAAATTATTTTAAAATTGATAATAAGAAAAGTGATAATTCTTGTTCTGTTATTTTGAATGTTTCAATATCATAGCTGTAATCGTTAAATATAAACTCAGTAAAATAAATATCTTCAAATTTATAAATTTTTAATTCTATACCGTTTATTATTGTAGTTGTACTTCCTTCTTCGTCAAAATAATAGTCTCTTACGGGTTTATGTTCTTTAGAATATTTAACATGTATTGATCTATTATTATCATTGGTATATGCAATCTCATAATTGCCTACTATATTGTACTCTTTGCTTTTTGTATTTTCTCTAAAGTAAAGTATATACTTGTAAGTTGTATCTAAATCTTTTGGTAAATCTACTGTTTCATTTTTATAAGGCAATGGAAAGTTAACATCATGATTTGTTACCGTTTTTACTTCAGCATCTATTAGACGCTGAGAAACTTTATTTTCCCTAACTTCGTTGATATTTAAGATTATATTATTTTCTTTATCTATGTAAGGTTTATTCTTTAGGATTATTATATGGCTATTTTGATAGTTTAAGAATAAAACTCCACTTATTACAATTACTAAACATATTGGTACTAAAGAACATTTCCATATATATTTTTTCAGATTTTGTTTTTCTCCTTTTTCTATTTTGCACTTTATTTCTTTATAATAATTTTTAGGGTTAATGTCTTGTTCTATTGCCCTCTTTAATTTTTCTTTATTTTCCATCATGATTAGCCCCATTTCCAAAATTATTTTGTAATTCATGAAGTGTTCTATAAATTAAATTCTTAATATATGATTCAGTTGATTTTAAATAATTAGAAATTTCTTTAATGCTTAAGTTTAACTTATAGTATAAATAAAAAACTTTTGGAATATCTTGATTTTTTTTACTTTTAATATATTTCCAGATTGTATTCCAGTCGTCTCTCACGATAATAAGATCATTTATATTGATTGTATCTTCTATTGTATCCATTAACTTTATGTCTTTTTCATTAGTCTCAAATAAAGATACGGTTCTTAATCTTTGTAATAAAGCATAATGTTTTTTAATCTTATTATCTGCAATCCCTATAAGATAACTTTTAATATTAATATCTGATAATTCTTTTTTGTTTAAAATTTTCCATAACTCTAAATATGTTTCTTGTATAATATCCTGTGTATCATTAATATGATGACATTTAATAATAACATATTTAAGCAAATCGAAATGTGTTTTATCATATATTTCATTAAATTTATATAGGTTTAACTTGCTAGCCATGTTCATCACCTGCAATATAATAATTCCTAATTTTAAAGAAAAAGTTTCAAAAAAACATAAAAAAGAAATATAAAATATCTTTTTTCACATTGTCATAAAAACCGCATTTTTTCATATTTTCCATTGTATAATTTTATTTATTTTAGTAAAGTTCTATAATTTTTCTTTTTTGAGAAATCTAAAATGATTTATCGTAGTTATTATCGTTTTATTCACTTCTTAAGGCTTCAACTGGATTTTTTTTACTTGCCATTTTTGAAGGAATTCTTCCCGCAATCACATTTAATCCGATGCTCAATAAAATTAAGAATACAGCACTCCCAATTGGCATACTTGCAATTTTGTTAATTCCCGTCAAAGATAATACTATGAAATTTACTGGTACGCATATGAAT
>CAMYTM010000073.1 GCA_947297555.1 uncultured Mycoplasmatota bacterium
ATTTACAATATAGAAAGAGAACAGAAAAAACCAAGAAAAGATTATACTTATTATAGCGAAATTAAAGCAAAAACTTGGTATATGTATGATGAATATTTTGATAGTTCTAAAGTGGATTTTTCGGCATATGATTTAGAAGAAGTACAAACTATTTTAACGAGTTATAAAGAAATGTATAATGAAAATGATTCTGCAGAAGAATGGTTTAATCGTATAAAGGAATTATGTACAAATCTTAACTATGCAACAGATATGAAAGCCTACAAAAATGATTCGTCAATGTATAAAGGAAGTGTTGTTGATGTAACCAATATTTTACGTATTGCTCTTACTTCTCTTACAACTACGCCAGACTTATATAGTATTATGCAGATTTTAGGAAAGACACGAATTTTGCAAAGATTCGACAAAATGATTGCAAAATAAGTCTCTTTTTTTTATAATAACAGATAAGAAAAAGGTGGGTGATTTTTAATGTCAGAAAAGAAAACAAGTTCAAAGAAAAGTATAACTACAAAAGCGGTTGAAAAAAAAGAAGAGGGAAAAAGTAAAAAAACACCCACTAAATCTAGCGAAACCAAAACAACAAAGAATAGTACAAGTACAAAAGTAGCGAGTACTGCAAAAAAAACAGAAAGTTCCAAAAAAACAACTAGTACTAAAACAACAACAGAAGTGAAAGAGAAGCCAAAAGCATCTTCCAAAACAAATACTTCTAGTACAAAAAAGAAGACAAATGCTAGTGCTTCAAGTGCCACAAAGAAAAAAACAACTAAAACGACTACTACAAAACCTGCTACAAAAAAGACATCTACTACTAGTCCGAAAACAAAATCAGCAGTTTCTACTAAAAAAGTAAAAGAGAATCCTGAAATTCAAACGAAAAAGGGGAAAGAAGAGGTAGGGAAAAATAAAGTTCAAAAAAATGAACCAAAAAAAGAAACGACAAAAAAGATTACTTCTACTAAAAAAATAGAAGGAAAAGAAGTTCCAAAAAAACAAACAACAGGTGATTCTGAATCAAGAAAAAAGAAAACATCTGCTTTCTTTAAAAAGATAAAGTCAAATTGTATTTTATTGTTAAAAAAAGTAAAAGCAGGAACAAAACAAACAACAACCAAACTAAAACCTATTGGCAAAATTGTAGCAACTAAAACCAAGAATGCTTCAAAAAGTCTTGCTAGCCATATAAAAAATGGACTACTTCGTATTAAACAAATATCAAAAAAGAAAAAAGAAAAAAAAGGTAAAGTAAAAAAGGTAAAAGTAGCCAAGAAGAAAAAAATTAAATTAGAAGAATTTGATATTGCCAATAAAGAACAAAAGGTTCAAACAGAAGTAATTTCTTTAGAAGAACAAGACAGAAAGAAAAAGAAATCCAGAATAAAACTTTATTTCTTTTTGGTATTTGTATGCTTATTATGTATTGGTGTTGGTATTCTCATTATGTTGCCTTATGGAATTGGAACCTATCATTCTTCTGCCTCTGGAAAGACATTAGATGTTCCTAATATGGTCAAATTAAAAGAAGAATGTTGTAATTACAACGCAACGTTTAGTACATTTAGAAGAGTAAGTTCTTTAGAAAAAGATATGGAAGAAATATTAAAAGGTTATGAAGTGTTGCAATGTGATGATAAAACGTATTATTATAATCCAACTGAAAATTATACGATCACAGACTATGGAATTCAAAAAGGATTTTTCTTAAATGAAATTTATATCAATTATGGTCCAGGAAATTCTTGTGATATTGAGACGAAATTTAAAAAGTTAGAATTACTAGCAGATGATTTTTCATTAGAAGATGCCAAAAAAGATGGAAACTATGTGATGGACGGCGAAAAAATATATAATAAAAAATCTTATGATGACTTCATGACGAATGTTAGAGCAAAAATCCCAAGTACGTTACGTATTGTAACCACTAATACAGATGGAGATATTTTAATAACAGATTTAGAATATTTAAGTAATGGAAAATATATGGTGTATTATGATGGAACGAGAGATCGTAATCAAAAAAATCATCAAAGTATTATTGCCTATAAATTTGAGCATATGAAAGTATATAAAAATAAATTGTATGTTTATAATGGAGATGAGTTAGTCATAAAAAAAGCAAAAAAATATGAAACCTATTATTTGTTAACATTGCCTCAAGATTAAAATTATCAAATTGGATAATTTTTTTCTTTAACACACATTAGCACTTAATAGTTGACAGTGCTAATATATTGTGCTACAATAAAGTTGTAAAAGGTAAAAATGCATACTTTTTACTGGTATTGTATATTATATTTATAGTACTAAAAAAGAAAGGAAGTCGATTTATATGATGATGATACCAAGAAGAAATGATTTTGATTTGCTAGATGATTTATTCAAAGATCCATTTTTTTCTAATCATGAAAGTAAGATGATGAAAACGGATATCAAAGAAAATGAAAATGGCTATTCAATTGTAGTGGATTTGCCTGGTTATGAAAAAGAAAACATTAAGATTGATGCTGAAGAAGGTTATTTAACTATTCATGCTTCTATGAATGAAGAAAATAACAATGAAGAAAATGGCAAATTTGTAAGACGTGAAAGATATTTTGGAGAATGTTCTAGAAGTTTTTATGTTGGAGAAGCAGTAGAGACAGAAGATGTAAAAGCGTCGTTTAAAAATGGAACTTTAAAATTGGAAGTTCCTAAAAAAGAGAAGCAAAAAGAAATAGTAGAGAAAAAATATGTGCAAATAGAAGATTAAAAAAGTTTGTAAAATTATAAATGATAGATACTTTCTATTAAAAGGAGGTATTTTTTTGATGTACAAATAAATTATGAAAATGCAAGAAAAATAATAAGAATATTTTTTAAGAAATAAAAAAAGTACCTTGTCAAGCAAATCTGGGTGGGAAACTTCAAATTAATTAGAATTACGTTCTACTATTTTTATAGGAAATTACACTCTTACAAAGTAGTCTACTGATTTATAAAAGATAAAAGATTATTTTATATAAATGTTAATAATATTTTCTCTAAATAGGAATAAAAGTAGTATAAAAAACATCAATATCATAAAAGATTTAGGACTATAATTGTCTTCATGGCTTTTGCCTTTACGTATAATATATGAATGGATTTATGAGTATGCTATTCCTAATCAAGTTCATCCTTCGGTGATTGGTTTTATTTTGTCCGAGTATTCTCATAATGGAAAAAGTGAAGAACTTACAGAATATGCAAGATATAGATTATTTTACGATACCTGAAGATGCCAGAGGTTCTTCTGCATGGACAGAGGACTGGGATTTGGCAGTTAGAAGTTTTTCAAAAAAGAAAGAAGTAAATAAAATTGTTTTTACAGATGGCTTTCCTTGTCCAGGAACTATGCCCAAAGAAGATTTGAAAGAAGAGCAAATTATCTGGATTGTATATGGGAATAAAAACTTTCAGCCCTGCTGTGGAAAAGTAATTCAAATTACCCAAAACCAATTAGAGCAGTTAAATATTATGGAACAAACAAATTATTCAGGTAGAGCAAGATGAAAAAGGAGTGTAAGAAACCAATTTAATTCTTTATTTTAAAAAAATTTTCAAAAAAAGATAAAAAATTATATAAATTATGATATTATAATTATTAATAAACAAGGGGTTTATAAAAAGAAGGGCTGAAGTGGATGAAAAATGTTAAAAAATTTCGCTTAATCGCGATGATTGCTAGTATTTTGCTACCTATTTTATTTGTTTTTGGATTCATAGGATTTCATAGTAATGAACTTGTGATAAGACCAATCCATTATATTATATCTGTAGTTTTTTTTATTATCTTTTCTTTGTTTTTAACATGTATTTTCTTATTGTTTAAAAATAGAAAAGAAAAAAAAGAAAAATTATCGAAGGTCAAAAAAATAGTATTTGTTGTTTTTTTGAGTCTAGAAATTTTAGGAAGTAGTACTTTTCTAATTCTTTTGTATAGTCCTATTCGAGTATTTCGTGAGTGGCTTATTTCTTCTGCTATGGCGACAATGAGTCATAAGTATTTGGCTACATGGTTTTATAGTGAAGAGGAAATTAATAAAGTATTAGAAGCCAATCAGTTGATTGAACAAAATGAGGATACGGATTTAGATTCCATTCAATTTAATGGGAATTTTAATAAAGACCATTATGAAAATGAATATGAAAGAGATATTTTTACGTTAGAAAATGTAAATGATCCTTATAAAATTATTCCAATTACTGAAAAAAATTTTAAGGGTTATTTAGCCGTTATTTATGATCCTGCAAGAATTAGTGTTGCTGTAACAAAACATTTAAATGCAACAGGACAGTATGTTACTGAAATGGCTGCAGATAATCATGCCCTTTTTGCTATTAACGGAGGAGGATTCTTAGATCAAAATAAAAAAGGAACGGGTGGAATTCCAGATGGGGTTTTAATTCGAAATGGAAAAGTTTTATCTGATAAACCTTATAATACTTCTGGTGGGGTTATTGGATTTACAAAAGATAATAAACTTATTTTGGGAAAGATGAATGCCAAACAAGCCCTTAGTAAAGGAGTAAGAGATGCTG
>CAMYTM010000074.1 GCA_947297555.1 uncultured Mycoplasmatota bacterium
TACACTTTTAGTATATCATAAAACATAAAAAGAAGCATTTTATTTTTGCTTCTTTTTATATAAATGATGAATATAATTTCACCTAATCAAATATAAATATCTATTGATAAAATCATCTATTTCCCATTTATAAAGTAGTTGTAAATTTTCTAACCATACTATATCTTTTTTTTCTTTAGCAACTTTAAGTGCATTTTCATATTGTATTTTTAATAAATCTTTTGAAAAAATTTGTAGCCTTTTAAAAATAATTAAAGCACCTGGCCAATTTAAATCTTGTAGCCATTCTAATAATTTATCTATATACGGAAGAAGTTCTTTATCGCTTTTTGAATATAATATTAATGCACAGTTATCCCAAATTGGCTTGTCAAAAGGAATAATTGGTTGTAAAAAAATATTTAAATCATCTATTTTTTTAAGTTTGTTTATTGCATTAATTTGCTTTTCAATCGAATTATTCCAATGCAATTCTTTCAATAAAACATTTATTTTCTTCATTTTTGTAAAATATCCCATTTCTTTGTCACCTGTATTAATTCACCTGTCCATATAGAGTTAGTACCTTGTTTTATCCAGTCTTCCATAGTTCCACCTATTGGATATACAGATACGTGCGTTTTAGAATCTTGTATAGCATATAAAACTCCTGTTGCATTAATCTCTTCAATAGTAGTTGCTAATGAATTTGGTTTGAAAATAGTTGAAAATGATAATCCACTATTCTTGTCTATTTCTCTAGGAACTAAATTTCCAGGAATTGTCCCGTTCCAACGATAGATTTTGGTATTAGGTTTATCTTCGTTTTTAGTTTTAGTACTAGTTTTAGATTTAGTTTGTGCTTTTGATTTTATATTTTCGGCAATTCTCATATAGTATAATATATTTCCATTAGTTTCGTCATACTAAAAAAGAAACTTTTTTGTTACTTTAGTTTCTTTTTAAAACTTTACATTATATATTTTGTAAATATGTTTTCATATAAATAGGTTATAAAAAACAATTAATAATATAATCTAAGATAGAGGCTATAATATCTAATATTACAAATAATATTATTGATTTTATTATAGATATACTTTTATCTTTTTTTATTAACTTATCTGTTAAAAACTTACCAATACTTCTGCTATTTTCATTTTTGAATTGATTATAAAGCCAAAAGTTAATTAGTGCGGTAATAGCAATAATAACTAATCTTGCAGTATTATTACTAATAAATATAAAAATAAATTTACTAATATATATGCTAATAAAAATACCGATTATCAAATTTATCAAATTACTTAGTAATTTTTTTTTACTTGTAAACATTTTAAACTCCTCTAACTTAGATTTTGTTAATATTCAAAACCGATTTTAATATATCCGCCTGCGCCAAGATATCCTTCAAGATTTATTCCAATAAACTTGGAATTATAATTGCTGGTTTCATAACTTATATTATTTTTTTCTCTTCCAACATTATAACTGATTGAAGTATTTTCACACATTCTCTGTTTTTTATCAAAAAAAACAAAAAAATTATCATGCAATCCATCATCAATATGTTTCCCTTCTATACCATATTTATATCCGAAACCACTTGCTTCTATTTTTGCACTTGTTGACTGACTTTTTTGACCATTCTTATAAGAAATATTAGCCGTACTAGAAATAACTCCCCCAACAGATTGTACTTTTACTCCAGCACCTACACCATACCCAACTTCAAATACAAAATGTTCTTTAGCACTATTATATAAATTTTGACCTGCTTTTAGAATATTAGTTGCAGTATTTTTTAGCCTTTGTGGTGTTTGAAAGATATAATTGACTGTATTTTTAAAACCATTACTAACTTTTTGCCACAAATTTTTGAAACTAAAGTTTCCTTCACTATCAATATTAATGATTGGATTATTCTCACAATAAGCATATAAATTTAGCGCAATGTTATTTTTAGCAAAGCATAAATAATTATCTGCATTAATAAATCTACCCCATAGTGGATTGTAGTATCTACTATTTAAGTAATATAATCCTGTTTCTATATCGTAATAGTAACTTCTATATCGATATGGATTTATTATGGCTATATGGTTGCTATCTGTTATATATACGCCATTTGCATCTTTAATACTGACAATATTACCAAAACTATCGTATTCATAGGTTGCTATTTCTTCATAATTACTATTATAAATTCCTATAATATCGCCTTGATAGTTCTTTTTGTAATAATAGGTTTCATCGTTATATTTTAGTCCTATCAAGTTATTTTTGTCAGTTCTCATATAGTATAACGCATTTCCGTTAGTTTCTTCAAATATTATGTTGGAATTCTCTACATAGTAGTTTGTTTCTACTCCATTTACGATTTTTTTATTTCTTATGCCTTCTTTATTATAAGAATAGTTGATTTGAAACATGTTATTTTGATAACTTTGTAATTCTCTTCCCCACCATGTTAACGTAGCATCTCCAATAGTAGTTGGATTTCCTATCTTATCGTATGTAATATTTGTATCATTAAATTTGGTTAATTGGTCTTTCCAACTTAAATTGGTATACTCATAAGTATCTGCATGAAGTAAGGTATTTGTATTTAGATCATATTCTTGTTTTCCTACTATATTTCCAGATGTATCATACCTATATTTTGTTTTTGTATTCTGGCTATAATTATGATCTTCTAGAAGTTCATTTAAATCATCATATACATAATAGTTTTGTAGTTCTTTATTTTTATATATATGGGTAATATTATAGAGAGTATCATAGATATATTCATACAGATCATTTTCTATCTTCATACTTTTTAATACAAGTGAAGTTTTATTGCCATTTTGGTAGTATTCATACTCTACTGGAATCTGATTATTGATATTTTGATTTTTTAATCTTCCTAATTCATCATAATTAAAGTTTTCTTCAATATTATCATCTAATTTTACTTTAATAATAGAATCATCTTCATCATAAGTATAAGTAATTGTTTGTCTATTGTTTTTATGATCATATATTTTTTCTGTAATGTTATTGTTGACATCATAATCATAATCTATTGTAAATAGTTTTTCTATTGTTTCTATTCTAAAATCGTTTTCATCCTGTCCTTTTTTAGCAATTTCGTATTTTGATAGTCTTTCTGCTAAATCATAATAGTAATTGTAAATTTCATTTTCTGCTGTTATTTTTGCAAGTTCGTTTTGATTATTATAAATATGAGTATAAACTTTATTGTTTTTTGTTACGTTTTTTACTCTATCTAGTTCATCATACGTATATGAAACGCTTGTATTGTTTCCATAATTGGAAGATATTAAATTTCCATTATTTTCTTCATATTCATGGGTAACTAAAAGTTGGTTATTTACTTTCACTTCTTTTGTATTTAAAAATTCGTCATAGGTAAAGTTGTATTCTTTATTTTCACAAGTAATTTTAGAAAGTAAATCATGGTCATTATAAGAATAAGAAGTTTCTTGATTGTTCTTTTTTACCTTGGTGATTTGTTTTTTTTCATTATATTCATATGAAGTTATAGTTTCATTTGGATCTGTTATACTTTTTATAAGTCCTGTTGTGGCATCTATATCGTAATTAGTAACACGTCCAAGTGCATCTGTAGTTGTTTTTATAAATTTACCATCTGTTGTATAGGTTGCGCTTGTTTCAATGTATTTTTTGCTTTCAAAAGGTTCTAAATAAAACTGTTGTTGTAGATTCTCTTTATCATACTCCTTGTATACAAAGGATTTATCTTCTACTGTCAAACATTTATTATCTGTTTTTAAAGAAATGCTTCCATTATCATTTTTTATAATCTCAAAATAAGTTTTTTCTTCTTTATTAAGAGTCGCTATATTCGTTAAATAAAGTGGAATTACACTACTTTTAATGACATAATAATCATCTTCTTTTGTAAAGTCCCAACATTCGTTGCTACAGGTTATTTCTTTTAAATCGATACTGAAATTTTTATAATTAGGCTGTAAATATTTATTAGTAGATTTCAAACGAATATAGAAAGAGTGGTCTTCTATTTTTTGTGTAGCATTATTTTTAATTATTGTTTTAATAGGATTATCAAATTCATCATATTCGATTTTATTAGAAATCCCTTTTTTAGATATTCCTTGCAATAATTTTTCTGTATTTTTATTATCATATTCAAAAACAAAAGAATTCCCTTTTGGACTAAAAGAAGCAATAAGTTGATTGTTTTTATCATATTTAAATTCATTAATTCCTTTATTTTTATCTTTAACGGAAATTAAATTTCCCTTGGCATCATACTCATAAGAAGTATTTTCTAAATCTTTTGTTAAGGAAATATTGGTTATATAAAGGTCATTAGCATTATCTTGTGAAATGAAACTTAAATATGCATTTTGATAATCTTGTTCTGCTACAAATACAGTTTGGAAGTATTGCCATTCTAAACCATGTAAATTTAATATACAAGGAATTATACATTCTCCTTCTTCACTATCTGGATAAGAAAAACCTAAAAGTGCCATGTTGGCAGTTTCCATACCTGTATCTCTAATTC
>CAMYTM010000075.1 GCA_947297555.1 uncultured Mycoplasmatota bacterium
ATTTAAAGGTATGATGGGAACTGTTGATTCTATCGATATGGAAAATAGTAAATTAAATGTATTGATTGATTTGTTCGGTCAAGAAACTCCTGTTGAAGTAGAATTGTTTCAAGTTAGTAAATAAAAAATCGAATTTTCGATTTTTTATTTTTTGGGGTAAGGTTTTCTTTCGTTTGTTTTTCCAATTAGGTAGTCAACGCTAGTATTATAAAAATCCGCAAGTATACTTAGATAGTTAATAGGTATTAATCTTTTCCCTATTTCATATTCGCTGTACTGCTGTTGTTTAATTTTTAAAAATTCTGCTACATCTTTTTGAAGTAAGTCTTTATCTTCTCTTATTTCTTTTAATCTTTGTATATTCAATTATAACCACCTCATACACATTTTTTCATACAAGACAAGTTTTGTATTGACTATACAAAGCATGTTTTGTATAATTTCTTGTATACAATAGATGTTTTGTATCAAGAAAGGTAATACATGTTTATGAAATTAGAAAAATGGAAGAAAAAGAAAAAATGGAAAAAAATTATGATAGGAAGTACAGTAGGAATCTTATTTTTAATAGGTGGAATCACGATATATAAAACATTTGCACTTTATGAAGAGGAAAAAGAATTTGATGTATTAAGAGGAAGAATAGGAGATATTAAGAAAACGTCAAAAGATATAGAAATTGCAGCGATAGTAGATGGGAAATTAAGTGATAGAATTCCAGAAAAAAGTGAAGGATATATTGTAGATGAAGTAGAATGTACAAATGAGGCAGAAGGAAAGTGGAGTAATGAAGACTGGGAATTAAGTGTAAAAAAACTTACAACAAGTGGTACTGCCTGTTCATTAAATTTTTATCCAAGAAAATTCAGTGAATATATAATTGCAAAAAGTATAGGGAATTCAGGAATAGAGAAATTTGAACATGTTGAAACGAATCAAACTAAAGCGTTAATAGAGTATCGATATGTTGGAACAGAGCCAAACAATTATGTCTATTTTGGATGTGAGGAGAATTGTACAGAAGAGAATTTATATCGAATTATAGGAGTTCTGCCAACACAAAAAGAAGTAAATGGAGAATATGAAAATCGGGTAAAATTAATTAAAGCCCGTTACTATACAGAAAATATAAGTGGATTATTACAAGAATCGCTTAGTTATTTTCCAGCCAAAAATGGCTTTGGTTATCAGTGGAGTAATCGTCAAAATAATAAATGGGAGGAATCAAGTCTCAATAATGAAGTATTAAATAAAGTGTATTGGAATAACTTTGGCGAATATCAAAATTATATAGAAGCAAGTTTATGGTATTTGGGTGCTCTAAATAATGAAAATTGGGGAGTATATAAAACAGAGGACTTGTATGAAGGAGAAAGAAGCAATACAAGGGGGTCAAGCCAAGGAAGTATTCATTATGTAGGAAATATTGGTTTGATGTATCCGAGTGATTATGGTTATTCTTGTGGGAATGAATATAAAAATAAAAGTATACATGAGAATAGAGAGATTTTTCGAAATTGTTCTTGGATATATCAATTGGAAAATACATATTATGAATGGACTATTACTCCGGAGGCAAATAATACAAATGCATTTGTATGGTTTTTTTATCCTGCTGGAGATGTAGGAGCAGGGCATTCATATTTACAAGATAGAATGTTTAGTGTTCGACCTACTTTTTATTTAAAAACCAATATATTTTATAAAAAAGGAAATGGTTCAAAAGAGATGCCCTATCAATTTGAGTAATACGTTTGATTTTAAAGTTACAAGTGAGATAAATGATGATTCTTTTATGATTTTTTGCTCTAATTTTTTCCTTTATTAAATTTTCAAAAATAGTTGTAAACCCTTTTATTTTGTGCTATTATCTTAAGTGCAATCGCATATATTTTTATAAGATTGTATTCGAGTGGGAGGGAAATGCGGATTTGCCCAGTACCACTAACGAAAAATAAATTTAAAAATGGAGGTGTTTTTCGTGGCTAAAGAAGTCGTAAAGAAAATAAAATTACAAATTGAAGCTGGAAAGGCTACACCTGCTCCACCAGTTGGAACATGTTTAGGCCCTGCAGGAATTAATATTCAAGATTTTTGTTCTAAATTTAATGATCAAACTCGTGAAAAAATGGGAGACGTAGTTCCTGTTGAAATTTCAATTTATGAAGATAGAAGTTTTGATTTTGTTATAAAAACAGCCCCTGCTGGATTCTTACTTAAAAAGGCTGCTAAGGTACAAAAAGGAAGTAAAAAAGGTGCAAATGAAGTTGTTGCTACTATTACGAAAGAAGATCTTAGAGGTATTGCCGAAATAAAGTTGCCTGATTTAAATGCTTATGATGTAGAGTCTGCTATGAATATTATTGCAGGAACTGCGAGAAATATGGGAATTGCTATTGAAGGATTTAATGATGAAGAACTTGAAGAACAAGCAAAAGAAGCCCAAGTACATGAAGCAGAGATGGCACGTCGTGATGAAGAATTGGCAGAAATGGAAGCAGAAGCCCAAGAACTTGCTAATGGAAATATAGAGGTTCCAATAGCATCTGAAGAAAAAGAAGAAACAACAGAAGAATAATAGTATATAGTATATATAAGATAAAAAAGAATCCGCTAATAAACCACAGTTAGGAGGAAATTATGAAGAAGTTTGGAAAGAAATATGTGGAAGCTTCTAAAAGTATAGAAAAAAATAAAGAGTATACAGTTAGTGAAGCAATCAAATTAGTTAAAGAAACTTCAATTACTAAATTTGATAGTACTGTTGATGTTGCTATTAATCTTAATGTAGATCCTAAAAAAGCAGATCAACAACTTAGAGGTTCTTTTGTATTACCAAATGGTACAGGAAAGTCTAAGAAAATTTTAGTAATTGCTAAAGGGTCTCAAGCAGAAGCCGCTAAGAATGCTGGTGCTGATTATGTGGGAGATAAGGACATGATTGAGAAAATTCAGAAAGAGAACTGGTTTTCGTATGATGTTATTATCGCAACTCCAGATATGATGCCAGAACTTGGTAAAATCGGTAAAATTTTAGGTCCTAAAGGTTTAATGCCTAATCCTAAAACGAATACTGTTACTACTAATGTAGTTTCTGCTATTGAAGATGTAAAAAAAGGTATGGTAAGTTATAAAACAGATACTTATGGAAATATTCATAGTGTTGTAGGTAAAGTTTCTTTTGATGAGGCGAAACTACAAGAGAATTTAGAATATATTGTAACTACAATTTCTAAATTAAAGCCTGCTAGTGTTAAAGGAAAATTTATTAAATCCATTTCTATCGCATCTACAATGGGTCCTGGAATTAAATTAGACAAAAATTCTTTTGACATTTAATGAATATTTTAATATAATACGAGTAGAAAAGCGAATTACCAAAGACAGTAGGGAAACATTAGTTTTTAATTATCCTACCGAGGGAAAACGAATACTTATTTTATAAGCTCTTTTTCCTTGGAAAAGGGCTTTTCTATTAATTAAAAGGAGGAAAGAAAAATGGCAAGTCAAAAAGTTCTTAATGAGAAAAAAGAAATTGTTGCTGAGATTACAGATAAGATTAAAAATAGTGAATCTGTTATTTTATTTCAATATCAAGGTTTAACAGTTGCTGATATTAGTTCGTTAAGAAATAAATTAAGAGATGCGAATGCAGAAGTAAAAATTTATAAAAATACTTTACTTAAAAGAGCATTAGATGATTTGAAACTTAATTTAGACGGATTTCTAGAAGGTCCAAATGCAATCCTTTTTGGTAAAGACCTACTAGAACCAATCAAGGTTATCGCTGATTTTGCAAAAGAAAACGAGAAACTTGATATACGTGTTGGTATTATTAGTGGTGATGTGGCTAATATTGATACTATACGTGAATATGCCAGTATACCATCAAGAGATGGACTTCTTACAATGCTTGCTGGTGGCATGATACAATATGTAAGAGATTTAGCAATCGGTTTAAACCTTTATGCTGAAAAATTAGAAGAAAATAATTAATTAGGAGGAAAGAAAAATGGCAAAATTAACAAAAGAAGATTTTATTAGTGCTTTAAAAGAAATGACTATTCTTGAAGTGAAAGAATTAGTTGACGCAATGAAAGATGAATTTGGAGTAGATCCAAGTGCAGTTGCAGTAGCAGCAGCACCAGTTGCTGGAGGGGCTGAAGATGCTGGTTCTGCATCTAAAACAGTAGTTCTTAAGAATGCTGGTGGAAACAAGATTGCAGTTATTAAATTATTAAAGGAAATTACTGGTCTTGGGTTAGTTGAAGCAAAAGCACTTGCTGATAATGGTGGATATGTTAAAGAAAACGTTCCTGCTGATGAAGCAAATCAAATTAAAGAACAACTTGAAGAAGCTGGCGCAGAAATCGAACTTGCTTAATTTAAAGTGTAGAAAAACTACTCTTTTTTATTGTCAATATTATATCTTTATTTTATAATGAATACAAGATAGATGGAGGAAAAGAAAATGAAAAAAGAAGAAAAAAGAAAAATCCTCCCAACTTCAGGGACTAACC
>CAMYTM010000076.1 GCA_947297555.1 uncultured Mycoplasmatota bacterium
GTATATTGCCTTTTAAATCTGTCTGATGAGCATGTTCATTATTTATTTTTCTTATAAAAATAGTATTTATCGCCTCTTTTATTTCTTCGGCATAAACGGTTCCAAGCATTCCAAGAAGAACAAAAATAAATACAAAGGTTGTCAATAAAATTGGCTTAAAATAAGTTCTTTTATTAGAATATTCTTTAATTTTTTCATAAATTTCTACTTTTTTTTCTTGCGATAAGTTTATTTTTTGCACAGCATTTTTATAACTTTCTTTTTTCATTTCACACCACTTTCTATTTCCATTTTTAACTTTTCTTTTCCTCTTTTTAATCTTTGTTTTATATTGGATTCTGTTGTATTTAAGATTTTTGCTATCTCTTTTATGTTATATCCTTCAAAATAATATAAATAAAGAGTGGTTCGATATATCTTTGCTATTTGTTTCAAATCGTAAAATAAAGTACTCTCCTTTTCTTCCATCCCAAAAAGTTTTAAATCTTCTTGTAAATTGCTCTTACTTTTCCAAGGAGATATCAAATGATTTTTCGCATGATTGATGGCTACACGAAATAACCATTTTTTTACATCTTCGTTTGGTTCATGAAATTTAGAAATATTTTTATACAATTTGATAAATGTAAATTGAACTATATCCTCGCTATCAAACCTGTTCAATGTATAATGAAAAACGATTCGAAAAACATCATTATAGTATTTTTCATAAATCTTTGTAAATAAATTACTCTTCATATTTTCCTCCTCTTACTATATTAACAATTTAGAAGAGAAAAAAGTTACTTTTTTTATATAAAAATATTGATTATTACCAAAAAGTCTTTATTCTAAGGCATATTAACAAAATATGGAGTTAAATTTACTATTTTATAAAATAATATCATTCTTAAAATATAATAAAATACAAAAATGAAAGATTGTCATTTTTATGGTATAATCAAATAAAAAAAGGAGGTATCTCCAATGATGGAAGAAATAAGAAAACAGGTATGTAAACTATTAGATAAAAATAATTCTGGTCACGGAATGGAACATGTCAATAGGGTATTGAATTTATCTTTGAAGTTTGCTGAAATAGAAAATGCAAATAAAGATATAGTTGCTTTAATAGCATTATTGCATGATGTTGATGATTATAAATTATTTGGAATGGAAAGTGCGGATAATTTAACAAATGCTAAAAATATTTTAAAACAATGCTCTGTCGCGGATAATATTAAAGAGCAAGTTTTAAATGCTATTAAAGCCATTGGATATAGCAAAAGATTAAAAGGAATTAGTCCAACAACACTTGAGGGTATGATAGTATCGGATGCTGATATGTGTGATGGAATCGGGGCTACTGGTATACTTCGCAGTTATCAATATAATCTAGCACATGACAATTTGTTTTTTGATAAAAATATATATCCTACATTAAATATGTCAGCAACTGATTATATGGCAAAAAAAGTTGGAACTGTTGTTACTTATATGTTCGAAAAACTGTTCAGACTGAAAGATTTAATGCTAACTGATTCTGGAAAAAAAGAGGCATTAGAAAGGCACAATATAATGGTTTTATTTCTCTATCATTTTCTAGAAGAAGAAAATGTTCCAGAGTGGATTAATTATTTAGATAATTATCTAACTGAAGACCAAAGTAATTAAGTATTAATTATAATCATTACAATTTTTCATTACTGCTAGATTGAATATTTAAATAATAGTAAAATTATTTCGCTACATGCTTCATGCTACATAATAAGGGTAATACTATACCCTATTATGGCAAAGACTTTAGTGGCTTTGCCACTAGTCTCGCTTATAAAGATATACAAATATTATGCTCATTGTGATATTATTTTTTAATATTTAAATTAAATACCTTAAAAATTTACTACTTTTGAAAGCGAAAATATAAAAAATTATAACAATATATGTCAATATCTATCAAAAATAAAAATGTCGTAAACACTTATAAATAAAGGGTATAACGAAATTTAAGAATTTACAAAAAGTTACTTAAAAAACACTATACTTTTTAAATAAAAAAAGCAAGATATTTCTCACTATAAAAGTTTTGCAATATTTTGTCGAGTTGATTGATAATAGTTTTTTTGTTCTATATAATAGCGACCCTTGTTACCAAAAAGTGATGCTTTACTTTCATTTATATTTATAATCATATTCATGGGATCGATTAAACATTATCAAAAGAAATGAAAGTAAGTGTAAGTTATAAACAATGGATTACATGCAAAGATTTGTATATGTTCTTTTAGTTGTTGTTATCATACTCCAATTAATATAAAAAATAGACGAATACCAAAACACCATAGATTTTACTTGATATTTGGTATAGCGTCTTTTACAAATGTAAGGCGTTATCGGGTTTGATAACGCTTACATTTATATTGTACACAAAATTGTGTTTATACAACTCTTTTATAAAACAATCGTAATTAAGTTATTTGAACCCTTATTTACTATCTTCGTGACTGTCTGACTTAATTTATAGCGCATATTCTCTGGCATAACAGAAAGTTTTGCTTGAATTCCTTCTTTTACAATTACATCTAAACTTCTACCAAAGATTTCACTTTTCCAAATGCTTGATGGATCAGTTTCATAGTCTTTCATGATGTAATTGATAAGTTCTTTACTTTGCATTTCGGTACCAATAATAGGTTCAAATGTAGATTCTACATTCACTTTCATTAAATGAATGCTAGAAGCAACTGCTTTTAATTTAATTCCATAGCGAGAGCCTTGTTTAATGATTTCAGGAGTAGATAGTGTCATATCTTTAAGACTAGGATAAACAATGCCATAGCCTGTGCTTTTAGCCATTTTAAGAGCGTCTTTAATGCCGTCTAGTTCTTCTTTTCCTTCTTTATAAGTGGTAAATATTTTTAATAAACCTGCTTTTGTTGTTACCATATCTCCCATTAAATCTTTTAAAACCTCATTATATAACTCATCACTACTTTCTATCGTAATCGTTACATTTCCATTTGAAGTATCTACATTGCTAATATAACTTTTAGATATAATTTCAGAAGTTTGAAAAGAACTTAGTATATTATCTACATCCCTTATTTTATTTACAGAGATTACACTTTCTTTTATTTTTTCTAAATAATGTTTTTTTATATAATGATTTTTATCTAAAACATGTACCCATTTTGGTATATCAATCTGAATATCTAAAACCGGAAACTCATACAAAGCCTCTTTTAAGACATTTAAAATTTCTGGTTCTGTCATTTCTGTTGCATTTAAAGGAATTACAGGTACATTATAGTTTTCTCTTAATTCGTTAGATAACGTAATCGCTGTACTACTTTCTTTATTTTTCGTATTTAATACTACGATAAAAGGTTTGCCTAATTCTTTTAATTCTGTTATGACTTTCTCTTCGGCTTCAACATAATTTTCACGTGGAATCTCCCCGAAAGATCCGTCAGTAGTTATTACAATTCCAATTGTAGCGTGATCTTTTATGACTTTTTCCGTTCCTATTTCTGCCGCTTCATAAAATGGCACATACTCTTCAAACCATGGAGTTTTTACCATACGTGGGTTTCCATCTTCGTCTACATGTCCATTGGCTCCTTTTATAATATATCCCACACAATCGACAAGTTTAATATTTGTTTCAAATTCGTCTACTTTTAAAGTAGCACCACTTGAAGGCACAAACTTTGGCTCAGTAGTCATTATAGTTTTTCCCTCTGCACTTTGCGGAATTTCGTCTAAACACTTTCTTTTTTCATATTCATCGGAAATATTTGGTACTACTAAATTTTCAATAAAACGTTTAATAAAGGTTGATTTCCCACATCTTACTGCTCCTACTATACCTAAATATATTTCACCACTACCTCGTGTAGCAATTGATTTAATAATTTCACTTTTTTCCATTTTACTAATCCTTTCCTATTTTTCTATTTAACCCTATGAAAAAAGAAAGTCTTTTAGAACTTCCTTTAAAACTTTTTATTTTATTACATATCCTCTTACTCTTCTATATTCTTCTAAATCTCCACTATCTACTATAATAGAATTTCTGTTTGTACATTGATTAAAAATAGGTCTTTCACTGTCATATCCATATAAATCATGATTTGAAGATAAAAATTTTTGTTTTCTTTCTTCTGTTAAATATTGGTTATATTGAACATCACTCTTTATTTTTATTTCTGAACATTTTTGTCTCGTTTTATACATATATTGTATATATTTTTGGTAAAGTAAAAAATCTTTCGCTTTTCCTTTTTCAGTTTCTAATAATTTTATTTTCATCTCAATTTCATCTGGAGTCCATTTTCCTTCTATAATATCTCCTACTTTTGTTTGATATCCACATAAGCCTATGGCTACTTTTTCGCCATTTTTAGAAAATTCTAAGACATCCCAAATAAATGGGATTTCTTCTCTAAAAACATTTTCTAATGGTTCATAATAAAAACTTCCCCAGTGCTTATTCTTCC
>CAMYTM010000077.1 GCA_947297555.1 uncultured Mycoplasmatota bacterium
ATGCCCATGAAAACTGTACATATTCAAATATACAATGTAATATATATCATTAAAATCATAAGCAAGATAAACCCCACTGTATGAAAAACATTTTCTATTTTTGAGTTTACTGGACTTCCTTTTATTTTTTCAATAATCATAAATAATACTCTTCCTCCATCGAAGGCTGCGAAATGCAAAATATTAATAAAACCAACATTAATACTTAAGAAAGCCACTATGTAAACAATTTGGGCAAATCCAATGCTTAATGAATCTCCAACAACTCCGTAAATTCCAACTGGGCCTGATAAAGCACTTAATGAAATTTTCCCTGTAAATAAACTTGTAATCGTTAGTATCATAGAAGACATAATACTTTCAAATTTACAAAAGGCATATTTGATACTTGCTATAAATCCTGTATGTTTTGTAGTATCTACCCCAAAACCAAACTGTATTGTTTCATTGCCATCTTCCTGTTGAACTTTTTTTGGAGTTACCTGATATGTTTTTGTTTCTTCATTTGCTTTTTTTACAACAAATTCGTAAGATTCACTTTTACTTTTACGATATAAAGCAATTTGTAATTTATCCCAAGAAGATGTTTTTACTCCATTTACTGATAAAATCACATCTCCGCTTTCGATTCCAGCCATTTCCATAGCAGATCCTTCAAGTACAGTTCCCACAATCGGTTTTGTTGTAGTAGAACCCATAAATAAACCCATAAAAAATAATATTACAATGGCTAAAATAAAATTGTTTACAACACCTGCTACTAAAATTATTAATCTTTGTAGCCAAGGTTTATTGCACATCAACTTTTCTTTAGGAATTTCATTGTCATCTTCGTAGACTTCTCCTGCCATAGATACAAAACCTCCGATAGGAAAAGCACGAATATTATAGTTAATTCCATCTTTTCCTTTATGAGTATGAATGACTGGCCCCATTCCTAATGAAAATTCATAGATAAATACTCCAAACTTTTTAGCCCAAATAAAATGCCCAAATTCATGAACTAAAATAATAATTCCTAATATTACAATTAAAACTAATAATGTTAATAACCACATAACGTTTCCTCCTTTTACATTATTCCTGCTAATACCATATAAGCAAGCACAATAAATATTAAACTATCAATACGGTCTAAAATACCACCATGTCCTGGAATTAGATGACTAAAATCTTTTATATCATTCTCTCTTTTTACTTTACTAAAAAACAAATCTCCTAATTGTCCTGCTATAGATAATAAAATAGATAATATAATTATATTTAAAATATTTTTATTTCCAATCTTGATTGCATAGAACAAAGTGGCCAATAATGCTCCAACTATCGTTCCTGCAATGCTTCCTTCCCAAGTTTTATTAGGGCTTATTCTAGGACTACATTTATGATGACCTATCACACTTCCAATTAAAAATGCAAAAGTATCTGTGAATATGGCTATAAAAATAAGATACCATAATATATAAACATTATCCGTCCGCAAAAAAATAAGACTTTTGCAAAACATGACAAGAAATAAAATACATCCAAATAAATAAATGGCATCACTTGTTTGATATTTTTCTCTTTTATAAAAAAGGGTAGGAAAAACTAAACATAAAAATGTAAAAATAAAGAACTCTTTATCAAGATATAAACTAAAAATATAAGTATCCATTTCCCAAAATATGAACAGAATCAACAAAATAATACTCAAAATAAACATGAAATTCGGTATCTTTTGATGATGTTTTTTTAATTCCATTAATTCTTTTAATGAAAAGGCCCCTAAAACTCCACAAGCAATAATAAAAGGCATTTTTCCAATCAAAAGTAATGGTACACTAACCAAAATTACCAAAATAGCACCTATAATACGCATTTTCATGTTTTCATCTACCTCTTTCTTAAGTATACTTTTCTATCCAATAATTGTCAATTTATTCCGTTTGCTCTTCTTGTTTCAATTTGCAAAATTTAGAAGATAGTTTTAATTTTGCACTTCCTATTAAAATAGTATTCGTATTTTTACATTTTAAGAGATTATAAGTACTAAATTTATAAAGTTCTTGTTCTTCATTTTCCGATTTAGTTCCTTCTTTTAATAATTTTTCTAAAGTTATTTTTTTCGTTTCTAGTGCAAGAATAATATCATAGATAGTATTTTCATCATATTTTATAAAAATTTTATCTAAACATTCACTATAATAATTATATTCTCCTACTTTTGTAAGTTCTTTCTGAATAGTTTTGCAATTTTTAGTTTCAATTGTGTTCAAAGTAAAACTATCAAAATTGTTAGTAAGAGTTATTTTTGGATCATGTAAAGTAATAGTATTATTAGCAAAACTATCTATTTTTCCTGTTACTACTACATTATCATAAATTTCATAATAACCATAAAATTTTAAATCATTATTATTATTTTTAATTACTAAAGAAGTATTTTTATTAAAAGAAATCTGTCCGACTAAACTATTTTCTTGTTGTTCGTAAGGCTGTAAAGTAATATGGTCATTTCCTACTACTTCACTGACTTTTCCTTTTATTGTTACAAACTTAGAATGATACTTTTTATAATTACTGGAAATATTGGATAAAAATGCATTTACATCATGGACTTCTAAATGATTTTCACATACATAATTTTTTTTGTATAAAACATCTAAAATTTTGCTTTCTTGACAATTATATATTCGATAAATAAAACTATCATAAGTGGAAAAAGAATCCGATTTGTGTTCATAAGAAAAAATAGGAATTGTTTCCAAAGAATAAACTGATAAAAAATCAAGGCTATAAAGTAATAAAATTAAAAATACAGGAAATATAAATTTTATTACTTTCCCCTTTTTCCATAGAAGGAAAATCCCTATATTAAAAAGAATAATTCCTATTAATTCTAAAAAAAATCGAAATATCGTATATTCTTTTATAAAATAAGGAGTAATTATAAAAAGAATTCCAAGTAGTAAAAATATAATTGTTTTTTTATTCATTATATCATCCTATCTATAAATAGTATAACATAAGAATACTTTTTCAAACTAAAAAAGTTAACATCAAAATGCTAACTTTTTTTATCTATTCATTCCTAAATTAGTTAATTGCGTCTTTTAATTTGCTTCCAGCTTTAAATGATGCAACAGTTTTTGCAGGAATTTTAATAGTTTCTTTTGTTAATGGATTGATACCATTACGTGCTTCTCTTTTTTTAGCACTGAATGTTCCAAAACCAACAAATGTTACTTTTCCTTCTTTTTTTAGTCCTTCTGTTATTGCGTCGAATGCGGCATCTAATGCACGAGCAGCAGCAGCTTTTGAAATTTCAGCTTGTTCAGCGATTCTTTCAATTACGTCATTTTTTGACATATTTTTCTTACCTCCATATTTTTCTTATTTTTTATATTTATAAGGGCACTGTAGCCTTACATACTAAAAATAGCAAAAATATGTCTTAAAAGCAAGGAAATTTGTTTATTTTACAAATTTTTCCAAAATAATAGTTGATTCTTCTTTGTTTATTTACCTTTAATTGACATTTTAAAGTAGTATTAAATTTTCTCCTTATTTTTGATAAAAAAGAATTTCTAAAATTCCTTTACAAATATAAAGATTCCAATATTTTTATCATTGTTTCTCTTTTCTGTTATTCATTTTTATTATACATTGAAACCAAAAAAGTATATTTTATATTTTCATAATCAAACTGAACTATCCAAAAACACCTTCAAATCTTATTTTAAAAACATGAGAAGGAATATTTAGTGCTTCAATATAATATAAACTTTTCTACTGGTGTTTCTTTTTTTATATTTCTCTTTCTCATTTTTGTATTGATTTTATCGTGGATTCTTTTCTTCTTAAGAAGATATCTCTATAATCTAGTACCCTTCATAATAAAATAATTAAAAGAGGAAGTTTACACTTTTTTAACGTAACTTTTTTATAAATACAAAGAATCTAAAATTTGAGTTGCTTCTTCCCACATAGAATTCAAATCTTTTCGATAAAAGTTAAACTCGAACCTATAGATTATGTTTTGATAAATGACTAAAACTTCCCATTGTTGATTGCGATATCCATCATGATATTTAAAAATATAGGCAGTTGTATCTAGAGAATGTATATAGTATTGTTCTTCTTTAAAAGCACCACTTATACCAAAAATGTGGTTATTTTTATCTTGCCAGTACTTTGTTTCTAAAGAAATATAGAATGTATGATTTCCATCTAGTTTTTCTTTTGTATCTTTAAAATTCTCCATACTAAATGAGGCTCTAGTTATTTTTCCTTCCATTTTTTCAGTTAATTCTTGATAAAAGTTTTTCCTTTTAAAATAATCACTTTTTAGTAACGGGATGCCTAACTTTGTTTCTAATTCTTCATAAGTATAGTATGAATTTAGATTTCCTGTTCGTTTTTCATCAAGCGTTTTAGGGCTTGCTTCTGCGATATCTGCCTCATAATTAATTTCTGCTAGTATATTGCCTTTTAAA
>CAMYTM010000078.1 GCA_947297555.1 uncultured Mycoplasmatota bacterium
ACTGAGTAGTGTTCTAGTAAACAATTCTGATATGTACTTAGAAAAAGGTTCTTCCTCTTTCTTTTTTCCAGTTTGGTTTACAAAATGCATTCTTTTATTTTTAATACGATTTTGTGCTTCTAAGAGTAAATTGTCCATGTTTCTTCACCAATACATTTTATGTAGTGAAAAATTTTTTATGAAAAATATATAAAACTAAGAAGTTTATTGCAAATCCAAAATAATCAAAAACAAAAGTTTTGAATAATATATAAACTCCTAATTTGTAAATTAAATAAAATAAGAAAAAACGCAGAAAAACTTCTTTTATATTTTGATAAGAAAGTTTTAAAATTTTGTTTATACCATATAAAATCATAAATAAAAGAAAAAGTTTTCCTTTTGCAAGAAGAAGAAAGTCAATAGCCATTATACTAATAAAATACATAAATTTCCTTTCTTTTTTTTCTAATAGAGCATGTAGTAAAAAGTCTGTTTTGATAGATGTATAATTATAAAAACAAACATCTAGCAAAAAGTATAGGAAAGTCATTCTTCACCTCGTAAGTCTTTAATAATGCTAATAAATTTTAAATTTTTAAAATCAACGGCTGGTTTTACTTTTATTACTTTTTCTATTTCGTAGTGATCAAACTTCACTTCCGCTACTTGTCCTATTAGAATTTTTTCAGGATAGATAGAAATATCACTTGTGTAGACTGAATCTCCGACATTTACTTCCCCTTTGTTGTTAATGCCACTCACAATGAATTCTTGATTCTCGTATTTTAATAGGCCATAATTATCGTTAATTTTTACGGATAGGTTGATATCTTCTTTTGTTATTAAATCAACATCACTGCTATTTTGGTGTACTTTACAAACGATTCCTACTAACCCTTGTTCATTGACTACTAAATTTTTTTCTTGAATTCCGTCTTTTGCTCCTTTAAAAATAGTAATTTTTTTATTTAAGTCATAAATGTCACGAAATAATATTTTCGATTCTTCTAAATGATAGACAAATTGATCTTCATAGCCGTAGGCTTTTACTAATTCTTGGTATTTTTCTTCTAATATTTTATTTTGAGTTTCACAAATCGTATTATGAATCTCTTGTTTTAAATTTGCTTTAAATAAAAACGCATAAATTTCTTCTTTTAAAAGAATAGAAATAATAAAAAGAAAGATACATACTATTTTTCCTTTTCTTGTCATACTTTCACCCTAGTATTAGTATGGAAGGTTTTTCCTTTTTTAAAGCATATGATGGTCAAAAAAACTAAAAAAATCGATTTCACTAATAATAATGTGGTCGATTAAAGGAATTTGCATAAGTTTTCCAATATTCTCTATTTTTTTGGTAAACTTTAAATCTTCTTTACTAGGGGTAACATCTCCTGTTGGATGATTATGAATTAAAACCAATTTAACAGCACTGTTTTTGATGGCAAAGTTAAAGATTTCTCTTGGATGGGTAATGCTTTTGTTTTGAGTGCCAATAAAAATGGTTTCGTATGTAATGATTTCATTTTTGGTATTTAAAAACAAAGCAAATAATTTTTCTTGTTTTACGTTCATAATTTTGGGTTTAAACATTACATAAATTTCTTCGGCATTTGTTATTTTTGTTTTGGAAATTGGATAGGTATTTAAAAGTCTTCTCCCTAGTTCAATAGAGGCAAGAATAGAGATGGCTTTGGCTTCTTTGATTCCTTTTATTTTGATTAAATCTTGATAGGTTATGCTATTAAAATCATGAAAAGTATCCAATGTTTTTACTAAGCGTATGGCAAGATCTTTTACAGATTCTTCTTTGTTTCCACATCTTAAAATAATGGCAATTAATTCTTCGTTTGATAAACTTTCAGCACCTTTACTTTTTAATTTTTCACGAGGACGTTCATCTAGAGGTAAATCTTTAATTTTGTACGTCATATAAAAAACTTTCTAACATATTTTTAAGAATGGTCATTCTATTTTCTTCGCTACTGTTTTTTAGCAATTCATCGTACTTTTTAATTTCCTCTTCCATTTCTTCTGTTGTTTCTAATTCTTTAATGTAATAACTATAGTTTTCGCTATCAAATATATTACTTACTAGTTCTTTATTATTTCTTGTAATTCCAATATATACACGATAGTATTCCCCATCATGTACAACTTTGCCAAGTGGAAATTTCATGCGATAATTATTGGCATTCTCTCTATTTTTGAAGACTCCTACTTGGAATGCATACAAAAAGGGTTTGTTTTTGGCTTCGGATTTGTCTTTGATATTATAAAAGAAAAGTCCTGCAAGAATTACGCCTAGCATAGAAGAAAAGAAAACAACTTTTACTGTTTTTTTCATATTTAAAATCACCTACTACGTTTATAGCATAGAAAAAAGAAAAAAAATGTCGTTTTGTGACATTTTACATTTTTTTTAAATGTATTTTATTTTTCGCATTTTTTTAAAATGTTTGCAAAATACTCTTCTTTTCCATTATATGGTTTTTAATTTGAACATAATCCGTTGCATAAATATTTCCATCATTGTTTATATCAGCAGCCATTAAATAAGCACCATAAAGTGTTGTTTTTCCCATAATGTGATTTTTTACCTTTACATAATCTGTTGCATAGATGACTCCATCCCCATTGACATCACCTTTTATTACAACGGTATAGTGATAATCAGTGTTGTTAAAAAATAAAGTAAATTGCATGCCTGTTGCTACTATTCCTTCTTGTAGTTCTATATGATTTGCATTTTTAAAACTCTTTAACTGTATTCTTGTATCATTGGCTATTTTTCGTTTTATATCCAAAATATTTGTCCCTAATGAAAAACCTACAACATAATTCTCTTTTTTTGTTAATCCCAAAAATATTAATACTTCTTTTTCTGTCAAAGTAGTACTAGATGCCATCACTGTGGTTTGCATAGTAAATGGCATTTTTCCTGTGCCAATGTTTAATTCCAATAGCAAAGAAGTCGTTCCTACATTTAATCCTTCTAGTTTTCCGTTTTGCACACTAACCAGATTTGGGGTATCCATCGTAATTTGATAAGAAACAATCGCATTCGGAGTAATCGTTAAAGGAAGTTCTTTTTGCGTATATTGCGTTAGAGAAAATGTGTTTGGTATTGTTACTTTATGTATTCCTTTGGCTAAATTTTCCTCGCTTAGAACTGATAAATTATGGAAAGTTTTATCATATCCTCCTACAGCATTTGCAATTTTATTTCCATCAAAGTATACATTTTCTGGTGTATGATAGACAGTATCCATAATCAGTTGCAAACCGATAAAGCCTCCCGTATTATTAGTTCCTATAACGAATCCGGCTGCAAAACTATCTTTGATTTTTGCATTTTTATTTAATCCAATAAAGCCCCCAATACTTTGTATTCCTTTTACAGTAACGTTTGAAGAACAAGAAGAAATTTGTACATTGTTTTCAGCACTTCCTAGAAAACCTCCTGTTGTTTCTAAGTCATATATCGGCATTCTTTCTTGAATAATGCTACCACTTTTTACATGAATATTATATAATTCCACATTCTCGGCGTTATTCGCGAAACCTCCCAAGGTAAATCCAGTATTTGAAGTAGCATTTATATTTTCAATCGTTAAATTTTTTATTGTTGTTTTGGTTTGATAATTGCCTACAGAATGAAAAACACCTGTCTTTTTGCTACTAATATTTTTTAGCACTTTGTTATTTCCATCTAAATTTCCTTCAAACAAAATACTTGGGTAGTTTATTCCTGTAAAATCTAAATCATTCATGAGTTTATAGTATTTGTCTGTCGTAGAAATTCCCATAAGATACAAGTAGTTTTCTGTATCTCGAATAAGATAAGGATTGTCTTTTGTTCCTTCTCCTTCTGTTTTTGGATAAGTTACATTTAAAGTAATGGAATCTGTGGTTTCTTTGGTTACTTCAATGATAATCCCAGAATTGACTCCATCTGAAAAGAAAATGGAATTTTTATCAAATTGATTGTTTTTTAAATCCAATTCTTTTCCAAAGGTTGGTCTTTTTTTATTTAATGTGGCGAGAGATAAATCTCCCTCTCCTGCGTTTAGCCCTGTTTCGTTTGGACGAAAGATATAAATGTGATCTCCCGTTCCATTGTTTCCTTGAAATTTATATTTTTCGTTAACACGATATACAATGACACCAGAGGATTCTGCCGAATATGTATCATATGTATTCATCTTTTCATGGTATTCTAACACGAAATATTCGTCTTTGTTTCCTCCGACTTCTATTTTTATGGCTCTTTGTTCATCTTTATCTTTAAATTCAGGTTTGGAAAGAGTGATATCTGTGGTTGTTTTGTTAATGACTGGCAGAGGATTGTGCCAATTGGTATTTTTATGATACTCACTGGTAAAATACGTTAAAAAACTTTGTGGATTGGAGCCAATTGTATTACCCATGATATCATAAAATCCTACGGGACTTGTATTGTTGCCATGACGATACAAATCCATA
>CAMYTM010000079.1 GCA_947297555.1 uncultured Mycoplasmatota bacterium
TTATCACTGTTCTCAGCTGTTTTCCCGTCCCCTTCTTCATCTATTTTTATATCAGGTTTGCCATCGCCATTATTATCAATATTAATATCTGGTTTGCCATCACCATTAATATCAAGATTTATATCAGGGAATCCATCATCATTTGTATCACAATTCAAATCACAAACTCCGTCCCCGTCTATATCTTGATTCATTAAATTTGTATCTGGAATCCCATCACCATTTGTATCTAAATTAAAAATTGCAGATATATATTTCTTACTAACACTTACATTTGTATAAGGTTTACCATTTTTTTCACAATTCACATCACATACTCCATCACCATTGATGTCAACATTCAAATCCGGAATTCCATCACCGTCAGTATCAATATTTAAATTTGATTTAGAACCACCTACATAAATACGAATATAAGAGTAAGTTGCTCCTAAAACTGAAAACAAAATAATACATAAGCAAAAAAATATAATCCAAAACGTTTTCTTTTTTTGCTTTTCTTCCTCTTCTTCAACCAAGATATCATACTGATCTTGATAATCTTTCACAACATTTTCTTTTTTACTCATAAGAATTACTCTCCTTACTATAATACAGTATACCATACAGGACTTTTTTGGGCAACAAAAAAATCTATCCTAAGATAGACCTTTCGCTTTCTAAAATTACTATTAAGGTTGTGGTGTAGTAGTTCCATAATCTCTGTCAGTATTAATAGTTGTACTAGCACCAAAAGAAATATCAATAGTAAAATTCTTATCTTGTTGTGCATCTTGATTTCCATTATCAGCATAAGATACAACTAAATAATAATAATCATCTGTTTTATTATTTGCTGAGCCATAAACAGTAATCATTTCTGATAATTCATTTACATCTCCAGAAATTAATGCAGTCATACTATCAAAATCTACATCAGTAAGTGCTTTAAACTCATCATCAGTAGTAGTATCAGTTACAGTTCCTAATTTACAAGTACTATTCTGCGTATAACGAATTTCAGTAGTTGTTGAATTTGGAGTAGTAGTATTGTCTGGTGCTTGAGCAACTGGAACAATTACATTTCTACAAGTAATAGGTTGATCTGACTTATACAATTTCCAAGTAATATCTGTTTTAAATACATCTGAGTTAATATTTGGTGTTACTGTAATATCAGTATTGATTGGCGTACAAGTCGTAGCACCTTCTCTACACCCACCTGTAACATGAATTGGTTTTACTACTTTGGCACCTGGATAAATGTCATTCGCAGTAACTTGAGGCCCTAAGTCCATAGTAGCAGTTGCTAAAGCTGCTGTAGTTACATCAACATTATTTTGATCATCATTATTAGTAGTTACTTGTGCTGTAAAATATGCAAATGTTGCACCTACTACTGCCACCAATAATGTTGCGATTGCGATAACCGTTAACAAGATAGTATTTTTCTTTTCCATACTTTTATATCCTCCTTACAATAAAAATGTTATCAAAAATAATTAGTTTATGCAACACCTTTTTTGCGAATATTTTGCAAAAGCAAAAAAAATGTAAAGAAACAAGTATTTTAAAAAAATGAAATTATTTTATTCTTTGGCATAAAATAATTATAGATAAACTTTTTGACAAATTAAGATTTTTATATTAGAATAAAAAGTGTTAAAAAAAATGGGTCTATAGCCAAGTGGTAAGGCGTGGGACTGCAACTCCCTGATCGTTGGTTCAAATCCGACTAGGCCCTCCATTAGAAAATCAGTCTAAAATTTTAAAAGTTTAGGACTTAAAATACAAAAGTATCAATTTCGTGAGTAAGTTGGTACTTTTTTAATTGTTTTTAAAATTCAAAATATTTCATTACAGGAATTAAACTATTATTTAAAGTTTTTTAAAATAGAAATTTAAATTCTAAAGTAGCATAAAAGGACAAGCAAAATAGTACATGATTAGCAATTTATTAAGGGGAAAATATGAAAAAAATTAAATATTTACTTTATTATTAAGACTAGGAACAAGTGTAATATACAAAATCATTGAAAAAAATATTACTAATAGAGAACCATTTGATTTTAAAATTGACACAAATGGTTCAAATGATACAATAAGTCATGATGAACATTCTTTTTACGGAAAAATACAGGAAGTATCTTCAACTTATATTATAGTTGAACCAAATAAAAAAGTACATTAAGAAAAATTTCTGATAAGTATAGTATAAAATTTAAAAATGATAAAACAACTTATAAAGTTGTACTAATATAAAAATAATTTATGTAGGTGATATTAACGAAAGTTATCCAACTCAAATTGAAACAATCAAAATAGAAATTGTATTCATAAATAAAATATAATTTAGATTTTAAAGGAATTATTGCTAGGAAAGAATTAAAAAAAGGTTAAAATAAATTAACCATTCATCACATTGAAGTCTTCCATTTTTATGTTTTTATTTCTATAAATAGTTTAAAAATTTTCAGATTATCCAAAAAACAAATATAAATATCTTTTTCATATTTCACTAATTTCTCAAATAACATCTACCTCAAATTAAATATATATCTATAATTTCTCGCAGTCAGTAACAACTCGATTTTATCGGCATTTAAAATCTCATTCCTGGTCTCAAATACCAAAGTATCTTGCATGAAATCAGTTGTTCTATTATGTAAAGAAAAAATTCTGGATTCTCCATTTTTAGTACAACGGATAGAAAAAAATTGATTAAAAAAACTTCGATCTGTTCTAATATTCCCGGCATATATAGAATTTCTATCTAAACTATATTCCATGTTTAAAACAAGTAATGTTGTCTTTTCAATAGTTCCACTCACATCTGTTGTAATTTTATCTTTTAAAGTAGTACAATGACCATCTTGAAAACAATAAGGATAACTATATGTATAACTATTACTAAAATTGTAAGAATTTATTTTAAATGTAGTATAACCAAGACGCGAATTTTTTAAATTTGCTATTTTATCAATAGTTAAATTCTCTTCTACCTTTACTTGATCTATCTTAGGAGGATTTAAAACAATATTTTTGTACTTCGCAGCAATCTCTCCAATTTTAAAATCAATACTTTCTAATATTTTGATTTTATATTCATTTGTTAATTCAGAAGCATCTATTTCATATACAAGAACATAATAATCTTTGGTTTGCTTTTTGATACTCTCTTTATTATAGGCAATACCATAGTCAATAAAATATCCTCCCCGATCTAAAGTTGGATAAATATTTTTTCCATTTAAAACCAAACGAAAATTCGTATAATCTAATTCATAGTTTTTATTGGTACGATTTTCAATCAATAATTGCAATACCAAATAATACTTTCCTTCTGTAATTATGTTTCCATCCAATCCTAAATTTGTAACAACACTATCAGTAATTTGAATATTAAAATAATTATGGGTCATCTTATCACTCATATGGTAAGTTTTATTATATACTCCATAATTCATATATAATATAGTGCCAATAAAAATAATAAACACAACTAAAATACAACTAAAGATAAAAGTATTTTCTAAAATATAATATTTGGTTTCTCTAAGAAAACGTCTTAGTGTCCGCTTGGCTTTATAACCTTCTACATTAATTGAAAACTCAAATTCTTCATTATCAATATCTGTAATTTCTAAATCTTTTAAATCATTAGCGAAATCAAACTTTTTAACATCAAATCCAATGCCACGTATTAAAGTATAAATAAAGAAAAAATATTGTGGCAAACATATTACAACGGATATATCTCGATAAGCCCTAGCCGTTTGTGCAGTTATTAAATTATGCTCCATATCACTTAAAATACTATATGTAATACCAATTAAAACAAACATCAAAATATAATACACTAATACAAAAAAATATAATTTTGTTGATTTCTTTTTCTGGCGCATTAAATAATAAATAGCAAGAACTGCACCAATAATCACCAAAACTGCTAAATACATAAAGTAACTAATATGCTCTGCGGCTATATTAATAATACTAGTAGTGTAATTATTACTTACATAAGTTCTAAAAAATGAAACAACTCGAAAAGTTCTATGAATTAAGTAAGCCATCGGTACAAGAAGCAATAAGTGGATAATACGAAAATGACGTATCAAAAAAGCATAAGGTTTTTTTAGTATCATAAATCAACGACTCCCTTTTCTATTATCTATAATAGCACAAAAAAAATAGGAAACATAGTGCCTATTTTGTAAATTATTTAGAGATTTTTTATAAATTTTTTAGAAATACAAAAACTTACTTATTCTTTTTTACTAAAATCTGCCCTGCCAACAAATAAATCGTTGGATTATTTTCTAACAATTTTTCTTTTGTCATTGCAAAAGTATCCGAAACAGTATCCAAAGTATCTCCTTCTTTGGTTATATAATAACTAAAACCACTTTTTGGAATTAATATTTCTTGATTTGGATAAATGTAGTCATCTAAATC
>CAMYTM010000080.1 GCA_947297555.1 uncultured Mycoplasmatota bacterium
CCTCTTTACATTCCTTACTTTCGCTTTCTAATAAAGATATATATTTTTTTATTTGATTATTCTTCATAAAATCCAATCGAACTGACTCATTTGTAACCAAAATATTTTTACAAAAACCAATATTTTCTGGGGTTATGTAATTGTAATTATCAATAATCTTTGCATTAGTAAGAACTTCTAAATCCTTTTCTAATTTTCTTTGATGCATTCCATAAGTAGATAATTTTAAAACACAACAATGCAACTCATTTTCCAAAGTTAATGAAACCATTTCTCTGATAACATCTTCATCAAAATCACTAGCAAAGATGACTAAATTTTTCTTAGTTTTTATGCAATCATTTAAAATAAAGCCAATATTTTCTAAACTGTGCATACAATCATGAATAATTAAAACACACGTTTGTAGAAAATTTACACTTTTTTGCTCTTTTAAAAAGTAATCACTTGCAAGTTGTGTTTCAATGTTATATCCGTTGATAAACTGAACATTCATTTTATTTTCTTCAATCTCTTTTATAGTAATAGCGTTTTTATTTTGAACAACTAAAAAAGCATCACTGGCTAATTTTCCTAAATCCTCATCATTGGCAGCAATCGACGCAATCCGAAAAAAATCTTCTTCACTTGGATTTCTTTTTTCCATTTCTAACCTTTTTAAAATAGTTTGTAAATAAACATTTAATTCTTTTTTTAACACCATAGGATTTTTCTCATTTTCAATGTATTGCAAACTAGTATTAAAAATACTTTTCAAAAGAACCAATGTAGTCGTAGTTCCATCTCCTACGATTTCATTTGTTTTTAACGATGCCTCTTTAGCAATCTCTAATATAGTGTTTACAACTTCATCTTCACTTTCTATATTTCTAGCAATAGTGGCTCCATCGTTCGTAATAAAAGGCGTAAATAAAGAATGATCAATAATGACATTACTTCCTTTTGGCCCCAAAGTATTACTCACAATATCACATAAATAATTTATACTTTCCTTCATTTTTTCTCGTAATTGTTTTCCACTTACTACTTTTTTCATAAAAATTCCTCCATCTCTAGCATATATTTCCAATATTTCTTAGGCATAAAATTCATTCGACAACGATCATTTTTTCTTTCCAAAATCCCTATCGTTTTGTAAAAAGTTTTCCACAATTCTTCTATTTCTATTTCCTTTTGACTTAATTTTGTTGTTTCAAAACTAAAATTTTCTTCCAAAACAAAAAAATACTTTTTCTTATCATATATACTTAGTATTTTTCTTTTTACATCTTTTATAATCCAATATTCATTTTTTAATCTTCTTTGAAAATGATGAGAAACCATAGATAAAATATCATTTTCTGGTTCTATTTCTGCATACAGAATATGATTTTCTAATTCTTTAAAACGTAAAAATCCTTTATATTTATGTACTTCATGAAGTACATAACGTGAAATATTGATTGTTTTTTCAACACACTTTAAATTACGATGGTATAAAACTTTTTCTTTATATTTCACACCATTTAAAAGTAAGTAATAAATAATAAGTTCTTTATTGTCAGCAGACGATAAAAAAACATAATAAATAGAACGAAACGTAAAACTTCCCATACTCGTTATAATTTTAGCAATAATTTCAGAATCTTCCTCTATCTTTAAAACAATAACATGATCGAGTAAATTAGGAGAATACAATGTATTTTTAATGTTCTCTGGTTTTAAATGATTTTGAATTAAATAATAAATTAAATTTAAAAGATGTACAAATGTATCGTTATAAATAAAACAACCATTATTCATTAAAAAACCTCAGTTGTTCATGTACTTTATTTAAAGACGTTTTTTCTTCCAATACTAAATTTTTCTCAATAAATTCTTTTTGAAAATAATCATGATTCATAAAATATTTTCCATTACAAGTAATAAAATATTTAGCCCTTTTTAAAACAACTCCCATTTTTTTTAAATCATCAAAAGAAATTTTAAAAAAGCGCCGAGAAGATAAAATTCTTTTAGCAGATTTTACTCCAATACCAGGAATTTTTAACAAATCATAATAAGAACATTTACTAATTTCTTTTGGAAATTCATTTAAATGAAGTAAAGCCCAATCGGCTTTTGGATCAATTAAAATATTAAAATTAGGATTTTTGACATCTAATAAATCGTTTACTTTAAAATGATAAAAACGCAGTAACCAGTCGGCTTGATAAAGACGATTTTCTCTTTTCAAAGGAGGACTTTCTAAAACAGGAAGTAAAGAATCTTTATTAACAGAGATATAAGCAGAGTAAAAAACTCTTTTCAATTTATAATCGTTATAAAGATTTGCACTTTTTCCCATTATTTCTAAATCACTTTCTTTCGTTGCCCCAATAATCATTTGGGTACTTTGCCCAGCAGGTACATACTTTTTCGATTGATTGATATTTACATATTGCATAATTTTAGAAACATGATTTTCACTTTTATTAGGGGCTAAAAGTTTTAAGCCATTTAGAGTAGGCAATTCTACATTAGCACTCAATCTGTCTACCAAAAGCCCTAAATCTTTTAATAGTTTTTCACTTGCCCCTGGAATTGCTTTTGCATGAATATATCCTCCAAAATGATATTTTTTACGTAAAAGAGAAATAGTTTTAATTAAAAGTTCCATTGTATAATCAGGGCTTTTTATTATCCCAGAACTTAAAAATAATCCTTCTATATAGTTTCTTCTGTAAAAATTCATTGTGATTTGACACACTTCTTCAGGAGTAAAAACGGCTCTTTTTATATTATTACTTTTTCGATTTAAACAATATTTACAATCAAAAATACAACAATTCGTCATCAAAATTTTTAAAAGGGAAATACATCTTCCATCAGAAGCAAAAGAATGACAAATTCCTGAAAAAGCAACATTTCCTAGACCTCCCCGAGTTTTTCTAGTACTTCCACTAGAAGAACAAGAAGCATCATATTTAGCACTATCTGCAAGAATTTTCAACTTTTCTTTTAAATTCATATTACTTCACCAACAATAGTATAATCTAACTTTTTACATTTTTCAAACATTAGTTCGTATTTTTGCTATGGAAATTTTTAACATCTATTTTTAGTTACACCTTTTTCATTACATCATAGCGAATTAAAAGTGATTATTTCGTATTTGGTGGTATAAAGCCACTTTCTACTACAACCATAAGATAGACATAAGAAAAAAGCCTGTGAAAAGGCTCATATGTATGAAATAACGCAACATGAATTTAGACATAGTTATACAACTCGTATGATACACAATAAAGAAGATATTGATTTTGTTTCACATTCTTTAGGACATAGTAGAGTCTCTACTACTGTAGACGTATATTTACACCAAGAAAAAAGAACACGTAAACGCATTCCCTTTTTCAGATTGTTTTTTTAATACCCGACCAAGGACTTAAAAAACAATTTTATTAAAACATATTGCTATGTTTTAAACAAAAAAATTAATGGGGCGAAATATGGGGATCGAACCCATGCATACCGGAGCCACAATCCGGCGTGTTAACCACTTCACCAATTCCGCCATTTGTAGTAATAGAATAACAAATATTTGCTTAAATTGCAAGTCTATATTATAATGTATTCTAGGATGTGATAAAATGATAACCCTGGATATTATCATGACTTTTGCTAGACAACTCATGAATTTTATAGAAGACGTATCGAATTTTTTTAGTAATTTAATTTCGGATATACATACTTTTTTAAATAGATTCCTAAGTGATGATATCATTTTAATATTTGGAATCCTAATCGCCGCATTCTTAGCAACTTTAATCTTTAGAGCCGTTATTAATAAAAGATAAAAGAATAGCACCTCAAGGCTATTCTTTTTCTATGTATTCATTTAATGGTTTTACGCGATATTGTAACTCTGGCATTTCACTTGTTGAAACAAAACCACTACGAGAATTGATAACATCTGGAATACGATTTACAATATCTGCACAAGTAAGTTCTACTGTACAAGGCTTATTAATAATCATAGTTGTGTTTGGTTCTCCTTCAATCGTCCAAGTATTAACATCAAATTCTTCACTATTGTAAACTTTACCAATACATTCTGCTTCAATTGTAATACCTTCTTTTGTTGTTGCCGTAACAACAGCGCTCATACCGGTTGCATCTCCTGCTTTTACAGTCATACCTAGTGTACTTGATTCAATATCTTCATGACTAATTTGTGGTACACACTTTTGGTTAATAGAAGTTAAATGAAGACCCAACTTATCAACTAACCAACCTGCTACATTCCACATATAACTTGGAGCAAATGCACGTGTTTCAATTAAATCTTGTCTTTCTTTTTCACTTATATTATCTGCACTAGCAACATCACGATTAAATTCCTCTAAATTAAGACCTGCACCATGTGCACGAGCAAGAGCAATTCCATAGTCTTCTACAT
>CAMYTM010000081.1 GCA_947297555.1 uncultured Mycoplasmatota bacterium
GGAGATTTAACGTATTGGGCACGTCAAGGAGTTCTTTTATTAAATGCGGTATTAACCGTTGTAAAAGATACCCCAGCAAGTCATAGAAACTTAGGTTGGGAGCGTCTTACAGATTACATTATCAAAACATTAAATGAAAAGCACGAACCAGTCGTATTTATCCTTTGGGGGAATTTTGCTAAAGAAAAAAAAGCATTTATTACCAATCCCCAACATTTAGTTTTAACATCTGCTCACCCAAGCCCATTCTCTGCAAACTATGGCTTTTTTGGAAGCAAGCCTTTTTCAAAAACAAATGAGTTTTTAGAAAAGAACAATATAGTTCCTATTGACTGGAATTTAAACAATCAAAGTTAAAAAGTTGAAACTTTTACAAAATAAAAATTCAAGAATTATGAACCTTGAATTTTTTATAATTTAAAATCATCGTACACATCATCTGTCATATCTTTGCCATCAAAAAAAGCATTAATTTTAAATTGATGAAATTTGGCAACAATATTAGAAGGAAATTTACGAATATAACCATTTAAGTCATTCGTATTTTTGTTATAATAATTTGTAATCGCTGCTATTTTTTCATCCGATTCTTTGATAGAAAAAAAGATTTCTTTTAATTCTTTGTTACCGGCAAGTTCAGGATAATCATCTCTAAACTTTCCTAAAGTATTAAAGGCTTCTTTTAATTTTCTATCCAACTCAAAATTAGTAATTTTTTTATTCTTCAATTGGATATATTCCTTAAAATATTCTTTATTATCTTTTAAAGTAGTTTTCACGATAGAATCTCCACGAACTAACATATCGTATCTTTTTCGCAAAGTTTCATCGATAATTCCTTCAGCCTGTTCAATTTTAGTTTTTAAATATTGCATTTTATTATAGTAAGAAACATAAAGTATGGCAATACTTGCTCCGATAATAATGAAAATCAACAAAATAGTAAAAAAATTCATATACTTCACCTATTCTTAAAAATATTATACCATTATTTTTTCATTTCTTTAACAGGAATGTTATAATTAAAAAGAAAAGAGGAAAGCCTATGCAAATAAAACGTATTCCCGTTGGGGATTTAGAAGCAAACTGCTATATTGTAACTAAAGAAGAAAAAGCCTTATTAATAGACCCAGGCGACGAAGCAGAAAAAATAGAAAAACATCTAGAAGGTTTAGAGTTAGTAGGTATATTACTTACACATGCTCATTTCGATCATATCGGAGCACTTTCTTATTTTGAAGAAAAATATTACTTAAAACATAATGAAACGAATACGCAAATATTTACATATGAAGTGATAAAAACACCAGGTCATTCCAAAGATTCTCTTACATTTTATTTTCCAGAAGAAAACATAATGTTTACAGGTGATTTCCTATTCCAAGGAACAATTGGTAGAATGGATTTATCAGGTGGTGATGAACAAGAAATGAAAGAAAGCCTAAAAAGAATATCTACTTATGAAGATCGTATTACTATTTATCCAGGCCATGGTCCTTCCTCTACCTTAAAAGAAGAAAAGAAATATTTTGATTACTATTACAATATGTTATAAATAAAAAATAACCTCCCCCTTAAAAAGATAGGGAAGTTTTTTTAATTTTTAAAATGTTTTTTCAGAGTAAGAATGACTGTAACGAATACGTTCATCAAACTCTACATAATCTAAATAAATCATACGAATTAAATACCATTTTCCTGTGTTAGGATCACTAATAATCAAATGATCTTTTCCGGCCTCTTCAATAATACCGTTGTAGATTTTATCTCGCCATTCCACGGAATCGGGATAAGACACATAAGCCCTTACTCGCTGCCCTTTATTTAATCTTAAAATATTCTCAATATAACTTTGTTCTGAATCGATATCTGGATTATAACTTATATTTCCTGGAGGAGTACTTCCAGTATAATTTCCATTAAAGCCTACATTGTCACTTGCTCCTGGAAATGTTGGATTTTGGTAATAACTACCGTTCATTTTAATTCACCTCTACTAATTATTATGATATTTGTTTCAAATTATGCAAATGTTTAGTATAATGTGTATGGTGAATAATATGGATTTAAATTTAGATTTAAGAAGTATTAGAGAAACTGTAACAAAAAAGAACTTCTATATTAGAAGTATTGTATTAATAGTAAGTATAGCCTTACTTGCTCTTAATTACAATTTATTTTTGTCTCCTAATCATTTTGTTATTGGGGGAACCAGTGGACTTGCGATTATCATAAACAAATTATTTGGGCTTGCTCCTTCTATATTTATTGGAATAACTAGTGCTATTCTAATTGTACTTGCTCTTATTTTTCTTGGATTTAAAGAAACAAGTCGCTGTATTATAGGTTCTATTTTATATCCTTTCTTTATTTCTTTAACAGCACCTTTAGCCAACTACTTAATTCCTTATTTACAATTTGATAGTACAATAGTTGTAGTTTTAATTGCTGGGATTTTATGTGGCGTATCCAATGGTATGATTTACAAAACAGGTTTTAATACTGGTGGCAGTGATATTTTAATGAAAATTATGAACAAATATGGAAAAATGCCGGAAGGAAAAGCCGTTTTTTCAATTAACATAGTTATAATGATATTTGGTTGTATTATATTTGGAGCGAACAAGTTCATCTATTCGTTAATTATTTTATTTATAAATACTATGCTAATTGACCGTATTATTATTGGAGTTTCTAATAGCAAATTGTTTTTCATTTACACCAAAGAAGAAGAAAAAGTAAAAACATTTATAATGGAAGAACTAAAAACAGGTGTCACATTATTTAATGCCAAAGGTGGATTTAGTGGAGAAGAAAGTCATGTACTTATGTGTGTAGTACCTAATCAAGATTATTATGTCTTTAAAGAAACAGTCTTAGAAATAGACAAAGATGCTTTTTTTGTAATCAATGATTGTTATGAAGTAACAGGTGGCGTCCAAAAGACGCGAAAAATAATTGGAAGTATAAATGGTAAATAAAATATGGAAGAATTAGTACAAATATTAACAAATGAAAATTGTCAGGTAGAATTGTACCTAAATCAAATCATTACATTGAACGATGAAGAAATAGTAGCGTTATTTGAAAACGAAAATATAAGTATTAAAGTAAAGGATAATGTATTAATGTATGCAAGTGAAAGAATAAGTCACTTATCCACACATAATTTTATTATAGTTTCTAGATGGGCAGAAAATATAGAAAACTATATAAAAAATTATTTTCCAAAAATAGAAAAAATGCCTTATCCAGAATTTGTAGATTTAATTTACAATGGTATTTATGAACCTGAAATTTTAATAGAAATTATGAAAACAGATGTTTACAGCAGATATTTACAACAAGAAAGAGAAGAGCCAAAAACATATGACATACAGTGTTTTGATATTCAGGGGAAATTAGATTCTTTTGACAGTATGGAAGAATTGGATTCTATTGGTCTAGAAACATTAAATATTATAAAAGAAAATAAAAAAACGGAAAACATGGAACTGATGGAATATGTTTATTTAAACACCCTAATAGAAAATATAGATTTGCTTCCATTAAATAGTAAAAGCATAAAAATTGGTTTAAATTTAATGGCAATACAAATGAAAAGACATCAAATTCTTACCATGAAAATGATTGAATTTTATTTATATTATCGTATTAAAGAATTAAATCTTAAAAGTGTTTGTAAAAATGTAATTGTAACTTTAGGAAGTAGTAATCATTTTGGACATTATACGCTAGAAGGAGAAATTTTAGGGGGGGGGGTATTAAGAATTTATTATGAATATTTAATAAATCTTTTTCAAAAATATAATCAATCATTTTGTTATGAAGGAATTAATGATGTAATCAATATTAATTTTTTAGAATTTATCTCGCATGAGTTAAAACATGCTTTACAAATGTTTCAATTTAAAAGAATTACTGAAAAATTAGATAATACACAATACTTTGAAACAATATATACCAACAAAGAAATCAATTATTTTTTAAGAAATGGAACTTTGCTATATAAAGTAGGAGAAGAAAAATATCATAAATACCATGATACTTTTATAAAAGAAATACAAGCAAATTTATTTTCATTTTTTGATACAAATAATCAAATACTTACAAACTTTAAAGATTGCTATCCACAATATATGTTAGAAAACGATGTAATGACTTTTGCGAGACGTATTGTTGAATTTTACACAAACGAAGATGGCACTATGTTATCTCCTATGGAAAAATTTGATACGTTTTATCTAGAAAATATTGGGGAGAAAAAAGAACCTATTGTTACGACTGAAAATCCAGATATTATCTCTTCTTTAATGATGGGAGATAAAATTCCATTAGATGTATATGAATTTATCAAAAAAATAGCAAACAAAGAAATAAAAACAACTAACTTACTAGAAACACTAATGGTTTATC
>CAMYTM010000082.1 GCA_947297555.1 uncultured Mycoplasmatota bacterium
ATTCAATATAGTGTTCTTTTTCCATGACGTGATTAACTTTTACTTTAATATAATCTTCTTTTATTTCATAAGTGGGAGCGTGTTTTTTAATATCAGCGTTTGTGGTATTGGCTTTTTCCTCTTGCATAAACTCCCCACAACATGTAATCCCACAATTTTCACAGGTACAATCTTTTATAACATTCATAGTTGCACCGCATTTTGAACATTTTTTTATTACAAGTTCCTTTTCCACTTTTTCTTACCTCTATTCTCTATATTTAATTAATTTAATTTCACTTTCAATATATGAAACATCCTTATTTATTCATTCTTTTTTTCTAATTATTACACTACTTTTCTAATTTTCCAAAACGGTTAAAAGGATACAAAATAAAATTAGTTGTTCCTTTAATCTGCTTTTTCTTAACCGGTCCTATTATTCTGCTATCTAAAGATACTGTACGATTATCCCCTAATATGAAATATTCATCATCTTGAAGAATAATACTTTCATAATCACTCGTTTCTCCATTTGCATAAATGTCTTCTAATTTTTTATCGTTAATGTAAATTGTGTTATTTTCAATAGAAATTTTTTCTCCAGGAAGCCCATAGATTCTTTTGATTAATTCATCACTATGAGAATCTACTACAACAATATCGAAACGCTCAATTTTTGACAGTTTATTTAGAATCATAAATTCCGATCCATCTAATGTTTTATACATAGAATTTCCATTTACTTTTATTGGAGTCGCTATAAATGCTCTTATCAGTAATACCACAATAAATATAATAATATAGGGTAATAATTCTTTTATGCTTTTTATTATCTTATCTTTCATATTGTAAATCCTTTCATTATTTATTATACAACAGAATATTTGTTTATAAAACTAAAAAAGAAGCCTTATTTTGCTTCTTTATTTTGAGCAAGTTCTTTCATACTACTATTTCTTTCTTTAACTTTATATTCTTTACGCATATTTTTAATAAAGTTAAGTTTAGCACGACGAACCATACCTTTTTTTACAACTGTAATTTTGTCAATCGTTGGTGTATTTACAGGAAATACTCTTACAACTCCTACACTTCCACTCTTTTTACGAACAGAGAAAGTTTCAGATACCCCAGAACCTTTCTTCGCAATAACAATTCCTTCAAATGCTTGAATTCTTTCTTTTTTTCCTTCTTTTACCCAAACATCTACTCTTACGATATCTCCAACACGGAATTCAGGAATGTTTGGTTTCATATGCTTTTTGTTAATTTTGTCGACTAGATTAGCCATAAATATACATCCTTTCTTTAAAAATTTATCTTCTGTAATCATAAATATTATTCCATTCAGCGGATTACATGCTTAAAAAGCAGATTCATTATAACAAAATTTTAGTAAATATGCAAATACTTCTATCTACTATGTCCTTTTTCTAATTCTTCTTCATGTAGATGTTCTTCTTTTAAATTCAAATATACTATTTTTTCTTTGATTTCTTTTTCTAAAATTCTTAAACGTTTTAAATATTTTTCCTGTTCTTCTTTTTTTAAATATTCTCTATATTTCTGCGTGATAATTTCTTTTTCTTTCATAAGTTCGTTTAAGGCAATGGTCCCATCTCCACTTGTTGCATCCTCATCTTTTAGTACATTTAATATAATTGCAGCAAGTTTACGAAAAGATTTATCCAATTTCTTTGTTAAAATACTATTCGTGATTTCTATATTCGTGATGGATAAATTAGAAATTTTAATTAAATTGGGACTCTTAATATTTGGCTTAAATACGTATCCTTCTTCTGTAAAATCAAATTTGTTTAATTTTTTGTTTTTATTTTTTTTCTTGATAACATAATGCTCCATACCCTCACCCTTAACTCATTAAATCTTTTCTTTTCTTTTCTGTTTTTTTTATTTGTTCTTTCTTTCGCCAGTTTTTTATTTCTTCATGATTGCCACTTAACAAAACATCTGGTACCTTTAACCCCCCAAATTCTCTTGGTTTTGTATAAGTTGGATAATCCAGTAAGTTGTTTGTAAAGGATTCCTCTTCATAAGATTCTTTTTTTATAACTCCGTCTACTAGTCTTACAACACTATCTACAATGGCCATTGCAGGAATTTCTCCTCCAGTTAAAATGTAATCTCCTATACTTATTTCTTCATCCACAAACTCGCGGATTCTTTCATCAAACCCTTCATAATGTCCACAAACCAAAATCAAATGTGTTTCTTCTCTTAATTGATAGGCTTTTTTTTCTGTATATGTTTTTCCTTGTGGGCACATAAGAATTACTTTCGATTCTTTTGTTTTTAATGACTCAATTGCCTCTACTAGAGGTTCTACCATTAAAACCATTCCACTTCCACCTCCATAAGGAGTATCATCTACCTGGCTATTGTTTAATTTTGAAAAATCTCTAAAGTTAACAATGTTAATTTCAATAATCTTTTTCTCTAAGGCTCTTTTGATAATCGATTCCTGTAAAAAACCTATAAACATATTAGGGAAAAGGGTCAATATATCAATTCTCATAGTATTAAATTTTCTCCCCCTTCGACAAATACTTTTTTATAGTTTATGTCCACTTTTTTTATGAATTCTTGGTTTAATGGAATATAAAAATTCTTTTCTCCTTCAATATATAATAATATATTGGCTTTATTATACACGATATTCTTTATTTTACCTAATTTTTTTTCATTTTCGTACACTTCTAGTCCAGGTAAGTCTTCATAAAGATATTCTCCTTTTTTTAAATTTAGGTTTTCTCTTTTTACAAAGACATTTTGGCCTTTGTATTTTAACACTTCATTAATGTTTTGGTAACCTTCTAACATAATCATTTCAAATTTTTTGTGGTGGCGATAAGTTTTGATTGTTTCCAAATGTTTTTCTCTTCCAATAAAAATTTGCATCTTTGACTTAAAAACATGATTCTTTTTTTCAAAGTCACTTAACAATCTTAATTCTCCTTTAATGCCATGTGTATTTACTATACGACCGATATAGACAAATTCTTTCATGCGTTTTTCTCCATTATTTCATACATCAATATACTAGCAGCAACGCCTGCATTTAAGGATTCACAATTTTTATTTATGGGTATTTTAATGAACTTATTAGAATAATTTTTTATTTTTTCCTGTACACCTTGTCCTTCATTTCCAATAATTAAAGCCACTTTGTTACTTACTGAAATTTGTTTTATATTTTCACCATTTTTGACATCTGTTGCAAGAATTTGATATTCTGATTTTATTTCTTTTAAAAAAATTTCTAAGTCTTTTCTAATTACATTTATATTAAAAAGCATTCCTTCTGATGACCGTACGACTTTTTCATTATATAAATCAACAGTATCCTCACTAATCACAATGTCAAAAAAACCAAATGCAAGAGCACTACGAATCATCGTTCCTAAGTTTCCAGGATCTTGAATACGGTCCAAAACTAAAATTTTATCTTGGATAGGAAGTTCTTGTTTTTTATAACAAACAGCAATACGAGAAGAAATGCTTACTTGGCTTGTTAGTTTTTTCATAATTTCTTTGGTAACATAGAAGTCTCCTTCTAAAGTTTCATCAATAGAAATAATTTCCTTTATCAATTTCTGTTTCTGGGCTTCTTCTATTAAATGTTCTCCTTCTATTAAAAATAATCCTTTTTCATCACGAACTTTTTTATTTTTTAATTTTAGCCATTCTTTTACTCTTCCATTGCTTAATGATTCTATTTTCATATTTAACTCCTTAATCTTTTTCTGGCTTCTTTGTATTTTGGATAGTATTTTTCTACATGTGCCCAAAATCTAGAACTATGGTTTGCTTCATAAAAATGGCAAAGTTCATGAATGATAACATAGTCTAGTAAATCAATCTCTTTTTTTAAAAGTTCTGTATTTAAAGTAATAGTATTATTCCCTCGATTATTAACCCCCCATCGGGTTTTCATGTTACGAAATTTTAGAGTGAATTTTGGGATATTTTTAAAATAAGGTGTCATTCTTTCTACTTCTGATGTAAAGATACGCACAACTTCATTCTGGTAAAATTTTTGTAACTGCTTTTCATTTTTTACAAATAGGACATCTCCTTCAAAATAAGGTTGTTTTATTTCTTCGTTATAGCAAATTGCGTATTGTTTTCCTAAGTAATTGAAAAAGCGCTCCTCTTCATTTGTTTTCTTTATGGCTTTATACATTTTGGTGATTTTTTCAATATTATCTTCAATTAATTTATTGATATCACGTTCTTTTACAAATCGATTACAAGTCGCATATAATTTTTTGTCGTCTTTAAAACGTAAGTAAATGTTTTTGTTATTTTTGTATACAATGACAATGTCAACGATTTCTCCATCTATTACTTTTTGCATACTACCACCTATCTATATTCTAGCAT
>CAMYTM010000083.1 GCA_947297555.1 uncultured Mycoplasmatota bacterium
GTCTTTTGGTTCTATCTCTATCACCACCACAGCCAATAATGGTAATAATGCGACCTTTTCTATATTCTTGGGCACTTTTTAGAACATTCATGACCGCGTCTGGAGTATGGGCATAGTCAATAAAAATACTATTGGTTTTATAATCTATTTTTTCCATACGACCATTTGGTGCTGTTAGGTCTTTTGTTATATTTAGTATCTCTTCTATTGTAAAGCCTAATTTATGTACTAATAATAAGGCCGTTAAGAAATTATATACGTTGTATCTACCCACCATTTTGATTTCTGTTTCATATGTTTTATCCTCGTATGTAAATTTGATTTTGGTATTGATATGAGAAAAATCCATTTGATTGATTAAAAGGTTGCCAGTTTCCGTAGAAATGATAATGTTTTCATTATTTGAAAAAATGAAATTCTTGGCATAAACATCATCTCCATTAATGATAGCCACTTTATTTTTTCTAGTACGCTCAAATAATTTTTTCTTAGCATTACAATAATTTTCCATCGTTTTATGATAATCTAGATGGTCTTGTGTTAAATTTGTAAAAGCAACACTATCAAACTCTAAACCAAAAATTCTATCTTTATCAAGGGCATGACTACTTACTTCCATTACAACTGTATCACAGTTTGCTTCGTATGCTTCCATAAGCATTTCGTATAAAAGGTCTGTATCTGGAGTGGTATTATTAAGAACTTTTTTTACATCTTGATAATAAAAACCAATTGTACCTATATACGCTGGATTTTTTCCTAGTTTTTTTAACATTTGGTAAACTAAAAAGCAAATTGTTGTTTTTCCATTCGTCCCCGTAACCCCAATTAAGTTCATCTCTTTTATTTTGTCGTAATAATGAGTATATAAGTATTCATTTAAATACTTTCTTGTATCACTTACTATTTCTGTTTCAACTGAAAAATCCCCTTCTTCGCAGATAATTTTAGTTGCACCATTTAAGATAGCCTGATTAATAAAATCGTGTCCATCTGTGTTTACATTACGAATAGCAATAAAAGTATCTCCTGGTTTTACTTTTCTAGAGTCTGTTTTTATTGAGTTCATTTTTTCCATCACCTTATTAGTATTATAGCACAGGTATCTAAATGAGTGATAGAAATTAGAAGTACCTTTGGTTGACAAACACCTGTCCTTTAAATGAACGGTGTTTATTTTTATTCCAAAAAGATTTAAAAAATTTAGCAAAAATACTATCGAAAAATAATATAAATAATGCATAATAAATGTTATAATATTTAATATAAAGTTTTGTATAAATAGTAATTTTTGGAGGAGTTTAAAATATGGAGATTCAATACAATTTAAATGACAAATATATGAAATATTATAATGAGGCAAATGGCATTGGTTTATTAAAAAGAAAATTAAAAAAGAACCCAAATATAAAAATAAAAAGTTACATGTTATATATTACCTCACAATTTTCTTTGTATTTTATTCTTTGGTTTATATCAACAATAATATGTGTAAATATATGGGATTTACAGTGGCTTTTAAAATTACACATAAATATAGGTGCATTTATACTATTTATTTATTTTATCATGTTTTTATTGTTTTTTATAATATGTTTTTATAGAAAAATAAGTAATAGAGAAGGAATATTGGAAATAAACGAAGATGGAATTTTAGACAAATTGAAGAATGGTATTCAAGTAGGTTTTTCGTATGAACAAATTGAATTAGTAGTTATTACAGATAATTTAATAGTATTTTTGACTAAAATTCCAATAATGATATTTATAAAAAATGAAAAGTCAGAAAAAAATAAAATCATAAATAAAATTAAGAAATCTAGCAATGTACAAATAATAGATAAAACAAATAATTAAATTAAACTTTCTATGAAAGATTAAATTTGAATTTTTATGTAACACTTATGTAACTAATTTTCAAAACTTTGAAATTACATTTTAAATTAAAACTTAGAAATACCCAATTTAATAATCGGGTATTTTTGTTCTTTTTCTATACTTAATATCACTTTGAAAATAGTAATAGATTTTTACAATTTATTTTATTTATATAATTTTATGATTTGCTATATGAATCTAATATATTATGAACATCTTCTATATTATACGACAACTTTATTGCAATGATATTATAAACTAAATTATCATAAACAAAACTTGCTAATATTGGACCAGTATCCGCAATAGTTGATTCAATAATAACTGTTTCAGTATCTAAAGATTTAATATAGTAATATTCTACATTAGTTGGACCTGATATCCACATATCTTCAGTTTCTTCAACTTCATTATAATATTTTGTTTTTAAACTGAACCCAAGTTCCATATCAATTGCATCCTTACTTTCATTATTAACACTCTCAAAATAAACTTTCGCTATTTTATTTTCATTTGCTATTAACGAATTTTTCCCTAATTTATAAAAATTATTATCAATTTTGGAATTTTTCAATATTTTTATACCTAATAAATTTTCTAGTGCTTCACGTGTGTAATATTTGGATTCACTTAAAATATCTGCACTAATATCAATATCTAATTTATCATTTTCAATAAATACACGGTTACCATCTTACACTTTAAAAGGCCTAACAATGGAATTTGCGGTAACAACTAGAATACTACCTATAAAAAGTATAAATATAAATATTGTAGGTATAGATGCAAATTTAAAGATAAATTTATTCTTCTTATTCTTCTTATTCTTCGTTATCTTTTCTTTTATTTCTATTTTTTCTTCACTTATTAGATTAATATTATTCAAATAATCTTTGTACATTTTTTCAAATTTTTTCATATTATTTCTCCATTTCTTTTTTAATTATTTCTTTCGCTTTTTTCATACGCATTTTAATGTAGAAACATTTTCTTTTAGCATGGTAGCAATTTCCTCTATTTTATACCCTTCATAATAATATAAATAAATTGGAATTCTTTCTTTTTTTCCTAACTTGTTTAAAATATCTTCAAAATCATAATGAAATGTTTCTACATAACTACTATTCATTTGATTGTAGTCAGTTGTGGTCACTTTAGATTTCCAAAAAGATCTAAAATGGTCCTTACAACAATTGCGGCTACTTTTATTAACCACTTTTTTATTTCGATATCTTATTTCGGTAATGAGTAAATGTTTTTGTAAAATTTAATAAATGTTTCTTGTAACAAGTCTTTTGCTTCTTGTTTATTCAAAGTATAACTATAAATTAATCGATAGATATCTTTGTTATATAAATCAAAAATCCGATTAAATTGCGTATCCAATTTTATCACCTCTTTAATTAGTACTTTCATAATATTAACGAAACAAAAGCAAAAAAAGTCAAAAAAAAATATGCTAATTATCTTTAAATTTTTATAGATTTAATAAATTAACATATTTTATAATATTAGAAAATTCTTCTTTTTAAAAGTAACGTCTTCTTGTTATTGCCTCTTCTCCTTTAGTTGGAACGCTTGCATATAAAAGGAATTCTTCTTCCGACACTTCTTCAAATAATTCGGTGGATTTACAGTTTTCTCTATCTATTTTTTGGCCCATATAAATAAGAAGTTGTCTTTTTTTCTGTAATTCTTCTTTCAAAAGACCCAACATACTCATTTCTGTATAATAGGTATTTCCACCATATACAAAGGCATCTCTTTCTTTAAAAAATGGTTGCATAGCATCATAAATAATTCTTGTTTCTTCTACAATAAAAGAACCATTTATTTTTTCTTTAGCATCAGAAATTTTTAACCCTCCGCTAGAGCGAAAATGAGTTCCTTTTAAAGGAGAATAACCTGCTATTGGACTTCGATTTATGTCCATAAATGTATAGGCGTTTTGTAAATCTAAAAATTCATTATGATTTACTTGTTTTATAGTAAATTTATGCAATTCTTGCTCTTTTAAATATTCTAAAACAGGTACACTTTCACATATATTAATAGTTTTAAAAGAGCCATAGCAATTTTGTAAAATTTGTTTCATTAAAATACCCTCCTTGTTTTTTATTTTCTCTTATTGCTTTCCATTATTTCTTTTTGACAAACGATTTCTTTAAATAGCAATTTTTGCCCATTTTCTGTTTTATTATTTGAAATAATACTTTCAATATGTAAATTTCTGCAATTATTATTTATTTTATAAGAAAAATTTTCTGGAAGGCTTGTATATACTTCTACGCCAAAAAAAGATACATTTTCATGGTACTTTTCTTGAAATAATGGGCTAATATTTTCTAAAAAAGTAATTTGATTTTCTGTTAATTGCTCCGGTAGATATATTCCGCAGAAATATTTGTCATCAACCGTTAAAGCAGAGTTAAAAACTATAATCATTCCTAAAGAAGAAAGTAGTCTTCCAAAATCTTTATGAGAGTTACAATTTGTA
>CAMYTM010000084.1 GCA_947297555.1 uncultured Mycoplasmatota bacterium
TGGGTACAGTTAGGATATTCAATAACCGCAGAATTTGTAATTAAATTTTTTATTTCATAAGCATCTCGAAGTGGCACGGCTTCGTCTTTTGTCCCCCAAATGATTAAAGTTGGACATTGAATATTTTTACAATTTTCACTTACATCGGTATTAATGTGTTTTACTAAAATTGTACGCATTTTTGGACTGGCATTTTTATAATCAGTAGAACCCATATTTTTTTTCATTTTACTAGCAATGCTTTTTAATAAAGGCATTTTGGCAAGTGTTTTTAAAACGCGAACTTTAAAAGATACTTTTGGGATGGCTACTTTATAAGGGCTTGCGAGTAAAATAAGTTTTTCACAGTTGTATTTTGAGGCATAGACAATGGATACTTTTCCTCCAAAAGAGTGCCCTACTAAAATAGGATTTTCTATTTTTAATTTTAAAAGTAAGGCATGTACCATATCGGCATAGTCTTCTAAACTCCAATTCGTCTTAGGCTCTCCTGATTTTCCAAAACCTGGCAAATCTAGAATTACAGTATCTACATTTTCTTGAAAAGGTTTGGCAATAGGTTCCATCATTTGGATATTTTGTCCCCAACCATGTAAATAAACAATTGTTTTTTTATAATTATTATTGGTATATGTATAGTGAATCTTTATATCTTGATAATGGAACATAGAAAAAACCTCCTAATACTTACACTTTACTTCATGGTTATTATATCACACTTTTTTTACTTCACCAACGTATTCTATTCTCTAATCTTTCTCTTGTTTAAATATATGAAATACCTAAATTTTTATTTTAAATACTTTTTTTACTAGATATATTTTTTAAAACTCTAATCAAATTAAATACGGCTTCTTTTCTTTTTTTGACTTCTTGATATTTTAGCAAGGCTTCTCTAAATTCACATATAAATTCTTAATTTGAATATAAATGTCTACGACTCTTTTTTTAGATTTCACGTTAATAGAAGTAAGTTCACTATTTAATATGGTAATTTCTTCTAAAATGCTTTCGACGATTTTCTTTAAAATATTTTGGTGTTTTGTTATAATGATTTTAAAAACGATATCATTTTTTGCTGTATAAAACGCTAGCATGTTTTTTTCCTCTCTTTGTTGCAAATCTTCTTTACTTTTATAAAAAACTATATTAAACTTATTTTAAGCGAGACACTTAAGTTTAAGTGCTTGCCACAATGGGTAGCACCATCTTAATGACAGATGGTGTTTTTTTATCCTTCCTCCCAAAACCTCATCTGAATAAAATCATCTAGTTAAATAGTATCAAGAGTATGATAATAACAATCAAAAGTAAAATAAGGATATCTTTTTTACTTATCATGTCGCCACCTCCTTAAAAATAAATTAAAAAAGTGGCAAACACAATCTGACTTTGCATCTCACAGGTACAATATATTAAAAGATGAAAATAGCGTCAAATCACAAATTTGCCAAATTAAAACATAAACACTGGAAATCTACTAGAAAATTGACAAAAAAAATATATGAATTTTCCAAATCTGAAAGAATTTAAACAAAATTAGTAAAAATTTTAAAAAAGAAAAAAGCAATTTTAATCAGTTGCTTTTTCTATTTCAATATAGACATCATGTCCATTTAAATCATATTTGTCTTTTAATTCCTTTTTTTCAGTAATCATAATAGCAAGGGTTTCATTTTGAATATATTCTTTAAAATTTTGCAAAGCCTCGTTAAATTCTTCGTCTCCACTGACATAAATTGAAATGCGATCTACAACATTAAAATCAAGTGTTTTACGTAAATTTTGTACTTTAGAGACAAATTCACGAGCAATGCCTTCTAAAATTAATTCTTTTGTTCTTTCCGTATTTAAGATAAGGAAATTGTTATTTTCCATTCCTACGTTAAATCCATCTTTAGATGAAATACGAATATCTACATAGAATTCATCTACCTCATAATTTTCATTTCCAACCATCATAGAAATAGTTTCATTCTTCGTTAATTTAGAAAGTTCTTCTTCACTTAAGTTTTCTAATTTATTTTGAAATTCTTTTATGTTTGGGCCCAAAATCTTTCCTACATTTTTAAAGTTTGGTTTTACTGTAAAATTCATATATTTATTTAAATCATTTGTAAATACTACTTCTTTTACATTTAGTTCTTCCTCTATTAGTGGTACTAAATCTTGAATTAGTTCTTTATTTTTACCATCCAAAAGAACTTCTTTTAATGGTTCACGAACCTTTATCTTAGCCTCTTCTCTTACATATCTTCCGATACTAATTAAACTTCTTACCAAATCCATTCGTTTTTCAATGTGCTCATCAATTAAAGTATCATCATACAATGGAAATTCACTTAAATGAACAGATTCTTCTCCAGTTAAATTTCGGTATATTTCTTCAGATATAAATGGGACAATAGGTGCGATCATACGGCATAATCCTACTAAAACTTCGTAAGTAGTTTTATAAACTGCCTTTTTAGAATCATCTAAAGTAGACGCCCAAAATCTTTTTCTATTTCTTCTAATATACCAATTGGATAAGTCTTCAGAAGTAAATTCTGTTACGGCTCTTACGACTTTGTTTAAATCATATTCGTCATAACTTTCTGTAACGTATTTTAATAATTTGTTGTATTTAGAAAGCAACCATCTATCAATTTCTTCTCGTTTTTCATAAGGAACTTCACATAAGGAAGTGTCAATTAAATCCGTATTGGCGTACATTGCAAAGAAACTATATGTATTTTTTAATGGATTAAAGAATTTGGAATATACTTCTTTTAAACCATTTATATCAAAACGAAGCGGTGTCCATACAGGAGAAACATAAGGAAGGTAAAATCTGACTACATCTGCCCCAAATTCTTCCATTGTTGTAAATGGTTCTACAATATTTCCTTTTGATTTACTCATTTTCTTTCCTTCAGCATCTTGAATTAAATCATTTACTAAAACATTTTTGTAAGGAGCAATTCCTTTTAAAAATACAGAGATAATGATAAGGGTATAAAACCATCCTCTTGTTTGGTCAATTCCTTCACAAATAAAATCTGCTGGAAATTGACTCTCAAAAATACTCTCATTTTCAAATGGATAATGGTACTGTGCAAATGGCATAGAACCAGAATCAAACCAACAATCCAAAACATCTTTACACCTCGTCATGACACCACCGCAGTCTGGACATTTCAAGTGGATTTCATCTACAAATGGACGATGCAAGTCAATCGTTTCATCAATATCTTCGATAGCACGTTCTATTAGTTCTTTTTTAGAGCCAATCATTTCATCATGTCCGCAAGTACAAGTAAAGTATGGAATTGGAGTCCCCCAATAACGACTTCTAGAAATAGCCCAGTCGTTCATATTTTCAAGCCAATTGCCAAAACGTTTTTCTCCTACGTATGCTGGATACCAATTTACTTTTTTATTTGCTTCAATTATTTGTTCTTTGATTTTAGTTACCTCTAGGTAATAAGAAGGTTTTGAATAATAGACAAGAGGAGTTCCGCATCTCCAACAATGAGGATAGTTATGTAACATTTTTTGTTTTTTAAATAACTTATCCTTTTCTTTTAAATAAGAAATGACTTCTTTATCCGCATCAAAAATAAGCATATCTTTCCAAGGACCTTCTGTATAACAACCATCTTCTCCCACTGGATTTAGATAAGGTAGATTGTACTTTTTGCCTACGTTACTATCGTCTTCTCCAAATGCTGGCGCAATATGGACAATTCCCGTTCCATCGCTTGCTGTAACGTAGTCATCTACAGTTACAAAGAATGCCTTTTTATCCACTTTTAATTCTGGAATTAATTGCTCGTATTCCATGTATTCTAAATCAGTTCCTTTATAGGTTTCTAAGACTTCTATATCGTCTCCTAAAACTTTAGAAACTAAACTCTCTGCTAGGATAAAATTATAATCGCCTGATGCTACTTTGACATAAGTAAAGTTTGGATTCACACACAAAGCAACATTTGAAATCAAAGTCCATGGCGTTGTTGTCCATACTAAAAAGTAAGCATTCTCATCCTTTTTCTTAAAAGGTACAATAACTGTTTCAACACTGATTTCTTTATAGCCTTGGGCAACTTCATGAGAGGCAAGTCCTGTCCCACAACGAGGACAATAAGGAAGAATTTTATGCCCTTCATAAAACATTCCTTTTTTAAAAAACTCTTTTAAAATGTACCATTCTGTTTCAATATAATCATTATCATACGTAACATATGGATTTTCGACATCAATAAATTGTCCCATCTTTTCTGTTAAATCTGTAAATGCTTCTTTCTTTATCCAAACAGATTCTTTACATTTTTCATTCAACGCTTTAATTCCATATTATTCAATCTCGCCTTTTCCAGTAAATCCAAGCG
>CAMYTM010000085.1 GCA_947297555.1 uncultured Mycoplasmatota bacterium
GTATAGGATAACAAAAATCGATCGCTATCTGATACAATTCCTAAAAATAAATTACTAGCAATCTTTACATTCATTTTTAAATTTGTCTTAAAAATCAACTCTGCTACTAATTGACAAGCACTAGAAGCAGTGTCATCCACAATTTCTAAATCTGCTATTTTGGAATCACACGGATGATGGTCAATTTTTATTACTTCTTTATAAGCCAAATCTTCTATTCCATCTACTCTATCTAAAGTAGGGACATCCAAAATAATAAGCAATGCATCTGTAAAATCTTTATTTTCTAATTTATCAAGCAGACCAAAATATTTAAATTTTGTAACTCCTGCTCCTATCGCGACTACTTTTTTTTCAGGGAATGTAAACAAGATAGAATCACGTAAAGCAATCTGACTAGCAATGGCATCTGGATCTGGTCCAACGTGTCTTGCAACGACAATTTTGTCAAATTTCTTGATTTTTTTATAAATAAGTCTCCCAATATCCATAGCCATTTTCAAATTCTCCTATCCAATAATATTAAATGTATCAAGAGCAATCATTAATTCTTCATTTGTTGGAATCACATATACAGGAACTTTTGAATCCGATGTAGAAATTAATCCTTCTTGTTCTTCTAAATAACTAGCAATTTTATTATTTGCTTCTTTATCAATCTTAATTCCCAAAGAAGATAATTTTTCTACAATCCCTTCTCTAAACTCACGTGCATTTTCTCCAAGTCCCGCCGTAAATACAAGAGCATCTACTTTACCTTCTAATTCTACAAAATATTTAGCAATATACCCAACAATACGATTGATATACATATCATTTGCCAGTATACATTTTTTATCCCCTTCATTCATTCCGACTTCAATGTCTCGATGATCTGAATATTTTTCACTAATTCCTAAAAGTCCACTTTGTTTATTCAAGATTGTATCTACTTCATTAATGCTTTTATTTGTTTTACTCATATAAAATGGAATAACAGAATAGTCAATATCCCCAGAACGGGTTCCCATCATTAAACCTGCATTTGGGCTGAATCCCATCGTTGTATCTATACTTTTACCATCTTTTATACAACAAATACTTCCACCACTACCAATATGACAGTTAATAATGTTAATTTCTTCTTTCCCCAACATCTCTTGCATTGTTTTTGTTATGTATTTATGGCTTGTTCCATGAAAACCATATTTACGAATTCCAAATTTTTTATACCAATCAAAAGGTACTGAATATAAATAATTAATTTCTGGAATGGTTTGATGAAATGAAGTATCAAACACTCCTACCATAGGAGTAGTAGGCATCGCACTTTGAAACGCGCGAATACAAGCAAGCATCGCTGGATTATGAAGTGGTGCCAAATCATTAAATTTTTCACATTCTTGAATTACTTCTTCTGTTAATAAAACAGAATCTTTAAAACGATCTCCACCATGTACCAAACGATGTCCAACACCATCTATCTCATCTAAAGAAGATACAATATTATTAGAAAGTAACTCTTCTTTAAGATAAGCCACTGCATCATCGTGATTTTTTAAATCTACTTCTCTTTTCGTTTTTGTACCATTTATTTTAATATTATAGAAACTTCCGTTCATTCCTATTTTTTCAAAATACCCACTAATGAGTTCTTTTTCACTTGGAAGTTCAATACAATTGAATTTTAAAGAAGAACTTCCTGCATTTACTGTTAATATTTTCATTTTTTTCCACCTCACTCTAATTATACAAAAAAAAAAAAAGATTTTCTATCTTTCTTTCATATTAAGTGAATTTTTGACATTCTTGTAATCGGTTTTTCTAGATAGTTCATCATACTGAATAATTCTTTTACTATTTGTATCAAAATTATATCCGTACTCATTAAATCTTTCGTTCACAATTTTATCAATATTCGATTCGTTTTGTCTATCATAGCATTTATAATGATAATCAATATGTTTGCGCATAATTCTTCACCTACGTATAGTATGTATAGAAAACTTAAGTTTTATTCATACTAAGAATGGTGATAATTAATGGATGAAATCTATTACAATCAGTGCATTCTTTGTACAGTAAAAAATTGCAAGTATCATAATAAAGAAAATTATTGTACTTTAGGAAAAATATTGGTATCTAATGAAAATAAACGTACAAACTGTGCAAGTTTTGAAAAAAAGGATTAGAAATTTTTTAGTTTTCTATTCTTTTTTTGTTTATAATCATTAAAATAACTACAGTTAAAATTTGTAAACCCATTTTACAAATAAAACGGAAAAAAAAGCAAAATTATGAGTTTATCAATAATCTTGCTACTTTCATTTTTAGATTTTCATAGTCATATCCACATTTTTTTAACACTTCTGCTTCACGACCACTATATCCAAAATCATTCAGTCCCAAAATGTATTTTTCATCATTTACAAATAAGCCCCATCCTAATTTACTACTTGGTTCAATTATAATGGTTTTGATTCCTTTTGGTAAAATTCCCTCTTGATACGTTTTATCTTCTTTTAAAAACAACTCAACACTTGGCATAGAAATCACTCGAATATCTAAATTTTCATTTTTCAGTTCAATTGCAATATTTAAGGATTCTAATATATCATGGCCTGTAGCAATTAAAATACCATCTAATTTTCTTTCTTCTTTTTTTACAATATATCCTCCACGTAAAACCATTTTTGGATGGGTATTCGGTAGTTTAGGCATCACATTTTTACTTAAAACAACACTTACACATTTTTTATTTTTGCAAATGTATTCCCAAACGCCTAAAACTTCATTAATATCAGAAGGACGAAACGTTATCATATTAGGAATGCTTCGTAAAGAATTTATTTGTTCCACCGCTTCAAAAGCCGGTCCATCTTCACTAGGATTTAATCCATCGTGTGTAAAAATATAAGTTACAGGCAAATTCATAAGTGCAGAAAGACGCATAGAAGGCTTCATACTATCAACATTTATCAGTTTAGTGCTTACATAGGTTTTAAATCCACTTATAGAAATTCCGTTTAAAATTCCTGCCATGGCTTCTTCTCTTAAACCAAAATTAATATTTCTTCCAAGTGGTTTTAAAGGAGATTGTACACTTGTGTTACTAATATAGGCTTTTGTAGTAGATGCCATATCGGCACTTCCTCCTAAAATAAATTCAGACTTACTTGCTACCATATTTAGAATTTTATGATTTGTTAAAAGTAAACTTTCACTATATGTATCTCCCACTTTGAAATTTAAACTTTCGAAAGGAATTGGAAAATCTTTATTTGTTAATAAACGTAAAACATTTAAAAGTCTCTCATTAGCAGAAGATTTAATTTTATTAAAATAATCTACATGTTCGTTATATTTTTTTCCTACTCGATTATTGATAAGAGTTTTTACGTGAACAATAGAATCTTTTCTTACTTCAAAAGGAGCAACGGTAATATTTAACTTTCTTTTAATACTAAAAATATCATCATCACTTAAAGGTCCTTCAAAGGAAATGCTTTTGTTTTCATTTCTACTGCCACTTCCTAAAATAGTATTAAAAAATAAAATAGATGGCTTTTTACTTTTTTTAGCACTTGTAATCGCTTTATCAATACTTTTTAAATTTTCTGTATCTTTTATAGTATTTGTAAAGAAACCCATGGCTTCAAAACGACTTTCTAAATCTTCATTAAAGTGTTCTTGTATGGGACCATCATTAGTCACTTTTGAAATATCACATAGAATCATCAATTTATCTAATTTTTGAGCCCCAGCAAATGAAGTGGCTTCATAGGATACCCCTTTCATTAAATCAACATCACTGCAATAAACATAAGTGCGATAATCGATTAAGGCTTGCTCCTCCTCTTCACTTTTAAGTATATTTTCAATGTATCGTTCTGCTAAAGCAAAACCAACTGCATTGGCAATTCCCATACCTGGTGTTCCGACCGTAATGTCTATCCCTGGTGTTATTTCATGTTCTGGACTTCCAGGAAGTTTAGCATCAATGTTTCTATATTGTTTCAAATCGTCTTTTGTAATATTAAATCCACACATATGCAAAGTAGCGTATAAAGAAGCAGTTGCATGGCTAGAAGATAAGATAAAACGATCTCTATTTAGCCAATCTGGATTTTCAGGATGAATCATCATATGTTTAGCATAAAGAGTATAAAGAATTGGGGCTCCAGATAACGCAATTCCTGGATAACCACTTTTTGCTTGACTTATCATATCTAAGGCTAATGCTTTAATTTCTGCTACGGCATTTGTGTCATTATTATTCATAGTATCCCTACCTATTCTTTAAATAAGTATAGCAAAAAAAAAAAAATTTTAAAAATATATTTTGTATTAATATACCTCTAAATTTACTATATCAAAA
>CAMYTM010000086.1 GCA_947297555.1 uncultured Mycoplasmatota bacterium
ACCTGATATTATCTGTAACACTTCCTGTAAACATAACGGCTCTTTGAGGAACATACCCAATTTTATTATGTAAAATTTCTTGTTTATATTCTTTTACATTTACACCATCTACTAATATTTCTCCTTCCGTTGCATCATAAAATCTAGGAACTAAATTAATAAGAGTTGATTTACCACTTCCCGTAGATCCAATAAAAGCAATCGTTTCTCCCTTATTTACCTTAAACGAAATATCTCGAAGTAAATACTCATCAGCATCTGGATATTTAAAAGATACATTTTTAAACTCAACCGTTCCAATCTCTTTAGTATTCCCTTCAAATATTCCATCTACAATAGATTCTTCTTTTGTTAAAACTTCATTAATACGTTTTGCAGAAATATTAGCACGAGGCCACATCATAAAAATCATAGCAAGCATTAAAAAAGAAGAAATAACTTGCATTCCATAGCTAGAAAAAACAACCATATTACTAAAAAACGTAATTTTTTCACTTATCATAGCCTCTTCAATTAAATGTGCCCCAATAAAATATATACCCAGTGTAAGTCCATTCATAATAAGCATCATCACTGGTTGCATAATTGAAAAACATCTTTGATTAAATAATTGCATATTAGTAAGACTTTCATTTGTTTTTTCAAATCGCTCTTCCTGAAACTTTTCTGCATTGAAGGCACGAACGACACGTATACCCGTTAAATTTTCTCTTGTAACACCATTTACTTTATCAATTAACTTCTGTACTTTTGCAAATCTTGGAAGTACAATTATCATTAAAAAACCAATAGTAGTTAAAAGAACAAGAACACAAACTGCAGTTAAAATACTCCATTCTATTCCTTTGTTTAAAATCTTTAATATCGCCCAGACAGCCATAATTGGTGCTTTGACTATCATCTGTAAACCCATACTAATTAACATTTCCACTTGCGTTATATCATTTGTTGTACGAGTGATTAAACTACTCGTTTCTAATTCTTTCATCTCTTTTGTACTAAATCCTAATACTTTAGAAAATATCTTATTTCTTAATGTCTTAGAAAAATTAGAAGCCAGATTAGAAGAAAAATATCCTACAATAATAGCAGAAATTACACTTCCTAAAGCACATAAAAGCATATAAGCGCCTTGCAAAGTAATTTCTCCTATACTACTCCCTTCAGTTTGCACAAGTCTTGTAATAGCACTCATATAATCAGGCATTTTTAGTTCTAAGCCAACTTGTAATACGATTAAAAAAATACAAATACCCATAAAAAAGAAATCTTTTTTTGTAAAATTTTTAAATAATTTCCCCATAAATTACATCCTTTCTAAATTCTTTAGCATCTTGTTTAAAGTAGCAGTAAATAGTTTTAATTCTTCCTTTTCAATTCCTTGTAACATTTCATTTTCTACCATAGTTTTATCTTCTTTGATTTTTTCAATGAAACTTTTGGCACTTTTCGTAAGCACAATGACTTTTTTTCTCGTATCTGCACAATCAGAAACTCGCTTAATCAAATTCTTCTTTTCCATAGTATCTAAGATAGAAGATAAAGTTGATTTATTACAGGAAACAAATTGTTCTAAATGTTTTTGACATAAAGTCTCTTGATTTTCATATATAGTTAAAATAATCGTGCTTTGAATAGGAGTTAAATCGATTCCTAATTCTTTATGCCTTTTATTGACCACTTTAAACAGTAGTAAGTTTAAATCTTTTAACGTTTTACGAAACTCGTTATTTTTCATAAATAATACTCACCTTTAGTTCGCACGCGAACCATTATCATTTTATAGTATATGAAAAAAAATTGCAAGCGTGTTCCTACAATTTTTATGATTTCAGAAAAAAGATATGGCATTTTACAAAAAATTAGTCTAACTTTCTTATTAATTTTGCCTTCGCATAATTTTCTCTATCATCTAGTACTCTGTCTCCTGTTAAAAAATAAGTTCAAAAATATTTTCCTTTTATGAAAGCGTTTGTATTAAAATACGGCCTATTAAACCAATAAAGTTCATTAAATAACATTTGTTCTTCTAACGATAAAGAATCCAAGTTATAAAATATCATTTGAACTACTATACGATAAGTACCTAACACACTATGAAATTTATATAAATTACGTCTTTCTAAATCAACTGTATAATCAAAATAGACATCTAACAATTTCATTTTCTCTAACTCTTCTAATGTAAAAGTTAAAATTTTAACCACTGGTACTTCTTCTAACGTTCCACTCTGTGTTGTTTTCTTTTTTTCAGGAAGAATTTCTTCTTCTTTTTTTAATCTTTCAAATTCTTTAATTAAATAAAGTTTAAATCCCGTATCAATCCATGATGCAAATTCTAGTGCAATATCCGGATGGGCAAACGTACCTCCATCATACTTTTCTCTTTTACTAATAAAACCAATAGCATTTTTAGATTGAATCCATCTAGATGAACTCATTGTAAAAGCATGACCTGCAGAATTGTTTTTAAACTCGCGTGATTCAAATCGGTTAAAGAAATATAATCTGTATTATTGATCCTTAATACCTTTACTAAACTGTTCTTTACTTTTAACTCTGTCTTTAAAATTTCATTTTTTCATTTTTCAACTAAAACCACCTCTACTATATATATTACCCGTAAATTGGTGATTTCCTTTTTTTAAGCAAAATTTTTTAAATTTTATTTCTTTTCAAACAAAAAGAATATCACTTTTTCATGATATCCTTATAAATAATTTAGTAATTCTTTAAACTCTTCATAACCAGATTCTGCATTTAAATGTCCTCCATCCGAAATTATAATTTGCTTATCAGTTATAGTATCTGCAAATTCTTTTTCTACTTCCTGTTTTACATAGGGGTCATTATCAGTATAAAAACAAACAATGTCCTTACAATACATTTTTACCTCCGATAAATGATCAAAATACATACTTTCATTTACGGCGTCATATTCTTCATCAATGCCAAGATAATGATTAAATCCACAAACAAACACTAACCTTTTTACTTTTATCTTATTTTCTACTAAAAACTTACAAATAAATATAGGAGCAATAGAATCGGCAAAAATAATCGTATTTTCATTTAAAATTCCTGCCTCCACATAACATTTTAAAAGTTTAGACCAATTTTTATAATTTTGTCTTCCTACACCTGTTGGAAAGTCAGGTGTATAGCATTCCAAATCTCTATTTTCTATTTCTTTTCTTAACCAAGGAAACCAATTTACAAAAGGATTTCCAAAACTACCATGCATAATTAAATAATTATTATTCATAATATCACATTCTCCTATTCCATTTTCCACAACTGAAATCTACCTGTTATCGCATCTGCTTCGTTGGTATTTCCATAAATAATGGCCCCTAAATACTCTAGTTTTTCATTTTCTTTTGCTTTAATAGAAGTCACTAACTCCTCATCTGTTCTTGTTTCTAACATATCTTTAGGATAGTCTGCTACTAAAAGATTTGGGTTTTCTTTTGCCATAGCAATAGCATTTTTTAATTTTCCAGATTTTACTTTTGTAACAATAAAAGGAAATCGACTAATCCCTAAATGCGGTATAGTAGACTTATCCAAAAGTATAGGTTCTCCCATAATCTCTTGTCCAGAATACTTTCCGATAGCAATGGAAAGATGACCTATTACATTAAAAGCCGTAGATATATCTACATTCGTTGCTAATATGGCAACAATTTTTTTATCTTCATAATTCATTTTTAAACTGTTTCTCCTTCATTTCATTTATTTTTTAATTAAAACAAAGGAGATAAAACATTCTCTAGAATTTCTATTTTTGCCCATATTTCTCCGCCATGCATACTTCTTGGATAATTAAGCATAATAATTCCCCCTATCTTAAAGTATATTAAAATAGTAATTACAAATTTATGGTGTTCCCGGACAGATTCGAACTGTCCGCTAAGCCTTAGGAGGGCCTCGTTTTATCCAAATAAACTACGGGAACATAAAAACATTTTAACACATAGTAGGTTAAAATGTCTAATCATTAATCAATACTAATTAGTTCGTATTCTCTTGAACCTATTTTTTGCGATTCTGCGCTTTCAATTGTTAATAGTCCATTTCTAGATTCAATTCTTTCTACTAAAGTATCTCTACCTGGATCAGTAGAATTATAAACCAAATCAATACAGGCTTGATCTAATGCAACAGGGTCAGTTGATGCGAGAATTCCGATATCTTTCATACAAGGATCTTCTGCTATATGACAACAATCACAATCAACAGACATATTTACC
>CAMYTM010000087.1 GCA_947297555.1 uncultured Mycoplasmatota bacterium
TTATATGCATTAAATCCTACATATAAAGTTTATATAAAAAAAGATGTGACTAGAGTTAAACATGCATAAATGGTACTATTTTCATTAAATAAGAGTTCAATTCCAGCATTACACAAAAGAAAAATTAGTAATATTAATAGATACCCTTTCCAAAAACTTTTCAAATTTTGTTTCATAATTTCTTTGGCTTTTTCTTTAATTTCAATTCGATTCATTTAAAGTCCTCCTTATCTTTATTATATTTTATAAAATTTATTTAATCAACATTCGTGATACTTTGTAATATCTTTTTATATTTTTCTTCTAATTCTTTATTTTGTTCTAAATAATGTTTTGTATCCTCTTTTGTCTGTAAAAGAATCTTAAAATCTTTTTTTAAATCTGCTATTTTAAATACCATATCTCCACTTTGCTTTGTTCCAAATAAGTCTCCTTCTCTACGCATTAAAAAATCCTGCTCGCTTATGTAAAAACCATCGTTACTTTTTTCTAAAACTTTTAATCTTTCTATGTCATAATCACTTATCAAATAGCAATAAGAATCCAAATCATTTCTTCCTACTCTTCCTCGTAATTGGTGAATCGTTGCTAGTCCAAACATTTCGGCGTTAAAAATAACAATTGTCGTTGCATTTTTTACATCTACTCCTACTTCTATTACGGTGGTAGCAATTAGTATTTTTGTTTCTCCAGTTTGAAAGCGATTCATAATTTTTTCTTTTTCTTTAGTGGCAAGTTTTCCATGTAACACTTCTATAGAAACTTTGTTTTGAAATGCAGTATCGAAACTCGATTTTAAGTTATTAACATCTCTTACATTTCTTTCTTCATTTTCTAAAATAGAAGGTGCTACTACATATACTTGATGTCCTTTTTTTATTTCTTCTAAAATGTTTAGTAAAACGTCTTTTAATTCACTTTCTTTTTTGACAAATGTTTTGATTTCTTTTCGACCATTAGGTTTCGTTTTGATAACGCTTGTGTCCATATCTTGATATATGGTAAGAGCATAGGTTCTTGGTATAGGTGTAGCACTCATATATATGGTATCTGGACTTAACCCTTTGTTTTGTAAGTTTCCTCTTTGGTTTACTCCAAAACGATGTTGTTCATCAGTTATAACAAGTCCTAAATTTTTAAATGTGACATCTTCACTAATAAGGGCATGGGTGCCAATTAAAACATCAATTTCTCCGTTTACTAGTTGTTCTACAAGTTTTTGATGTTCACTTTTTTTCTGGCTTCCTACTAATAGACCTACCCGGATTTGATAAGGATCTAAAGTGCTTTTTATGGTTTCATAATGCTGTCTTGCTAAAATTTCTGTTGGGGCCATTAGGGCACTTTGGTAACCACTTAAACTATTTGCGTACATAGTAATAATGGCGACTATCGTTTTTCCGCTTCCTACATCTCCTTGTAGCAGTCGGTTCATTTTCTTACTGCTTTTTAAATCTCTAAGGCATTCTTCTACAGCGATATTTTGATCTTTGGTAAGGGGAAATGGCAAATTGTTTATAAAGTCTTTTATTTTTTCTTTGGAAAAAATTTTTTTCGTTCCTTCTATTTGCTTGTTTTTGTTTTTTAAATAGTTGATTTTTAACATAAAGATAAAAAATTCTTCGTAAATTAAGCGTATTTTTGCTTGCTTTATTTGATTGATGGTTTTTGGGTCATGAATAATTTTGATGGCTTCTTCTTTGGATAGGAAGTTGTATTTTCCAACTATTTCTTCTGGAATATAATCGGTTAAGTTTTTGTTTTCTGTTAAGGCTTGTTTTATATAGGTTGATATTTGGCTATTTTTTAGTCCTTTTATAATATGATAGATTGGCTCAATTTTAGGTTCTGTTAATATTCCTAGTTTTAATTCACTTGCTACAAAGGCGTTTTTTTGTTTGTTGTATTTTCCAACTAGCATAATATTTTTTCCAACACTTAAATGTTTATAGAGAAAAGAACGATTGAATATAGTGACGTTGATAAGTAAATTGTTTGTTAAGGCTTTAAAAGATAAGCGATTAAAGTTTTTTTTGATATAAGATAGTCTAGGTGTTGATTCAATTAAAGCATTTATGGTTACATTTGTATTATCCTCAGACGTTTCTAAGTCTACTGGTTTATATATATTATAACGATAAGGATAAAATTCTAGTAAGTCTTCTATATCGTATATATTTAGTTTGTTTAGTAAGGCAATTGATTTAGGCCCTACCCCTTTCATGTTTGCTAGTTCCATACTACTCTCCTTGTATATTATTATACCTCGCAGGTGAACAAATGTACAGGTTTATGATGAACTTTTATAACGAGTGGCTATTTCTTTGTTCTACTTTTTCTAATATATACGGAACTAAGTTTTTATATCCTACAAGTATTTCCAAGTAATCATCTTCTTCTAAGTGGATAGCATAACTTTTTTAGAAGAGGCTTTGGCATGTATAAAAATATTGTCTTTTAAATAAAGGCCAATATGTCCTGGGTAGTAATTGTCTTTTGTTGGTTTGTTATCCCGCAAAGATTGTGTATGAAAAAATAGTATATCTCCTGTTTGAATATTAGGAATGTACATTTTTTTCTCCTCTATATTAAGATTTCTAAAATCATAAGTTTTTCCAAGTGGACTTGTCATTACTTTGATGGTACTGCTTTTTCCAAATCCACCTGCACGTATTGAAAAAGAAAATAAATCTCTATATACTACATTAATTAGTTGTTCACAGTCAAAACAGTCAAAACTTTTATTTGGTACTTGTGCTATTTTATTTAAGTGTTTTAAACTTTCTAATTTAATTTTTTCTCTAATTTCATTTTCCAACATAATTGAATCTCTTTTCTTTTATTTTTAGTATAATTCTTTATGGATTTATTCACAAGATTTTGTTATTTTTTGGTAATTTAATTTATAAAATAATTAATGATTATTGCTAATTGTAAACGTTTGAAATTAAAAGTTTAAAAAACTTAAAAAAAAGTTAAAAAAGTGTTGACAAAATTCGCCTTTTCCTTTAGGATATAAATCACCAATTCACTTGAGAAGGCGAATTGGTGCTAGTATCACACTAGTCAACCCCTTTTTATTCTTTTAGAAGTTGCCTTCAGGGGGCAACTTCAAATTGGGAAATTAAAAAGCATTAACAAGATTTACTTGTTAGTGCTTTTTTCTTTGACTCATCATTTATGATTTTATAATAATATTTTCTATTGTCCATGATTCAGGTCTATTTTTAGTATTTAACACCCAATTTTGCATTTCTTTATCTTTTACATATACTTTTGCATCTGATGGCATTCCCAAGAAAACAGCATTGATATTACTAATATCTGGAATTGTAAAATTACTAATATCTAAACTTTTTAAATTATGGCAGTCTTGAAACATATAGAGGATGTTTGTAGTGTTTTTTGTATCAAAATGACTTAAATCTAAACTATTTAAATTGCTAGATCCTCCAAACATAGATTGCATAACCGTAACGTTACTTGTATCAAAATATTCTAATCCTTCAATACTTTTTAAATTATTAAAACAATAGAATAAATATTTGCTATTTGAATTCGCTACTATTTTTTCCATCCCTTGTATGTATAAAATATGCTTTGAGGAATCATCTTGTTCTGGCACTAAATAAGCCATAACTCCTTTGTCTTGTTCTACTGACACATCATAAGTATAAACTGCATTTTCTTTTGGAATTAATTTATTTTCAAAAATAATTTTGGTCACAGTTTCTCTATGCTTCCAAAAAGCAGTGTTTTCTTGATATTCTATTAAAGTTCCTATACTTTTAAAATCTAACATACATTTTACTCTTGTTTTCGTTAAATTATCAATAGTAATGTTCCATTTGTCATAATCCCAAAGGCCTACTGCCTCATTGTCACAAGTAATTACCACAGAATAATTTCCTTTTTTGGGAATTATTTTTGTACTTTCTCCATTTACTTTCATTGTCAGTTCAATATCATTTCCTACAAAATTGGGAATAACTTCTTTTAGTACATTAAATTCTTTTTTTTCTTCATAGAAAGCAAATGTTCTATAAAGGGTGATTCCACCTACTATTAAAAGCATTATTATGATACTTCCTATTAAAAATTTCTTTTGTTTTTTATTTTTGTTAAACTTTTTAATTTCACCTGGTTTACTTTCTAATGTACCCCCCCCCCGGGGGGGGGGGGGGGGGTGGGGGGGGGTGGGGTTGGGGGGGTTGGGTTGTTGGGGGGG
>CAMYTM010000088.1 GCA_947297555.1 uncultured Mycoplasmatota bacterium
TATTATAATACTTTTTTTTCTAAATAAAAAGACTGTTTTATTTGTCAACAGTCTGGAATATTTTTTAATATTTAATATTCTTTTTACTTTATAAAGCCATTTTGTACAGCCTTTGTATCATTTACTACAATAAAAGCATTTTCTTCATATTGTTTAATAAGAGAAACCAATTTTTTTAAATTACGATTGTTAATTTGAAAATAAAGCATATCCCTTTTATTTCCTTCATAGTCATCTTTCAAATCCACAATGGACACAGCATACCCATGTTTGCGAATATTACTTAATAAAGCCTTATTATCTTTTCCTACCACTACTTGTACTCCAACAATTCCTTTAATAAAGGTATTCGAAATATAAGAGCCTATAAATGTACCTGTTGCATAGCCTAAAGAATAAGAAATAGGAATCCATATACTTTCGACATTCGTAACCAATGCTTCCCTTGCTACTAAAAACCATATAAAAACTTCTAAAAAGGCTAATATTACCATAATTACCGTTTTTCCTTTTACCATAAGCATAGTTCTTGTAGTTCCAATGGACACATCTAATATACGAGCAAAAAAAATTTTTATACACAAAAAGAATAATTGCATAGCATCACCTATACAATATTCTTCCCAAAATTAACCTAAATAAACTAAGATACCGATAAAAATAATTCCCAAAATAATTCCCAAAAATAAAAATAAACCTTTATATTTTGATTTTACAACTTCTCTTTTTTTATATATAAAATCTTTATGTCCATATTTCTCACTTATCAAACTTTGTTGAGAAGATAATGGACTTATTTTCTTTTGTTCCTGAATTTGTTCTATACTCATCATTGCACCACAGTTTGTACAAATATAACCCACTAAGGGCAAATCATGACCACATCTTTTACAAATCATTTTATTCACCTATTTTTATTGTAACTTTTTTGTTTGCAAATAGCAACTCGTTTGTTCTATAATAATTTACATAGTAAATAAAAATAAAGAACACAATTAAAACAAAAAAACAAAAATTATAAACTTTTACTAAAGGCTAAAGAAACAAATTGTGTTATCTTTATTGTTATGTGTATTAAAAAGGGTGAGTTACAAAAGTGATTAATTTTATAATTTATGAAGACAATAAAAAATGGCAAGACCATTATAAAAAAGCCATTTTAAAAGTAATTGGACATAAACAAGATAAATACCAAATTCTTATCATTGATAAATATACAAAAGAAGCCAAAAGAAAAATAGAAAATCTAATCGGAAAAAATATTTTTCTTCTTGATATGGAAGTGCCTGGAAAATCAGGCCTTGATTTAGCACGCGAAATCAGAAATATGGGAGATTGGTCTAGTCAAATGATTATGATCACTTCTTATGAATGTTTTAAAGAAGAAGGATTTACAAGCAAAGTACTCATGTTAGATTTTATATCCAAAAATACAAATATTGAAGAAAGTATTCGTGAGGCTATCATTGTTGCTTTAAAAATTCATTCCAAAGAAAAATCATTTAAATTTAGTTATAACAATGAACTCTATCAAATTCCTTATCAAGATATTTATTGTTTCGAAAAAAACTTAAACAATAATTACACTTCTATCATTACCCAAAATAACCCTTCTAAACCTTATACCATTAAGCAGAGCATTAAAAACATCGAAAGTGAGTTATCCACATCTCCTAATTTTTTAAAAACACATCAAAGTTGTATAGTAAATTTAAAAAATATAGGACATGTAGATTTTACAAAAAACATAATTTATTTTTCTAATTATAAAACTAATTTACTTTCTAGAAATAAGAAAAAAGAATTAAAAGAAAAAATGGAAAAGGGGTATCTTTATGATATTATTTGATTTCCTTACAGGAGTATGGATTGCTTGTTATATCTATTCAGTCTCTTCTCTTTGTTTTGCATGGCAAAAAAAACGAACTACCAGAGTACTTTTAATCATTCTTTTAGCAGGATTAAATACTTTAAACAAGATATTGATTCCCCCATTTCTTTCTTTTTTTATTTACTGTACTCTACTGTTTTTATTCTTACATTTCCTCTTTCAATTAAATTTTATTACTTTACTCTTTTTTAGTATGACAATTTATATAATACGATTCTTATTTGAGGAAAGTTTTATCGTATTATTATCCCTATTACATATAAATATACCTTCTTATACAACTCTTTATATTCTATCTACTATTTTGACTTTAGAAACCACAGTTCTATTTAAAGAAAAAATAAAAGAACGAATAACAAAACCATATTTTTTTAAAGATCACAATATAATCATAAAATACTTTATTTCCAACTTTTTATTATTAGACATTTTAATAGTAAGAATGCCCCGATTTGAAATAAATTTATATAACAATTTAAATATTCTTTTTTTAATTCTCCTTTTATTTAATATAACACTTCTTTTATTAAGAGAAAAAGAAAAAAATAATGCTTTATCTAAAAACTTAACAAAAGTAGTAGAATATTCTGAATTTACAGAAGGGTTACTTTCTGAATATAAATATTTTCTACATGAATATAAAAACAAATTAATGATTATTAAAGGCCTTCTTCCACCGAAGCAAAAAGAAACACATGAATATATAGACTCTTTATTAGAAGAAAAAGCAATTAATCATTACAGATGGCTAATGGAAATAAAATCAATTCCTATCACTGGAGTCAAAGGACTAATCAATCTTAAACTTTTAAAAATGAAAGAATTAAATATAGAAGTAGAAGTATACATATCTGAAAAAATTGCACAATTAAAAAAAGATTATTTTAGTTCACAAGAAAAAAATGACATCAATACTATTTTGGGAATTCTTTTCGATAATGCTATTGAGGCTTGTTTAGAAAACAATACTAAAAAAATGGCCAGTTTTCAAATGTATGAAGAAAATCAAAATTTAATTATTCTACTTGCAAATACTTTTAAATCCATTCATATTGATCAAATTGAAGAAAAAGGTTTTAGTACAAAAGGAAAAAATAGAGGATTTGGACTTTATATTCTGAATGAAACCATAAAACGGAATTCTAAATTAAAAAAAGAAACTAGTATTTTTGAAGACTTTTTTATCCAAAAAATTATTATTGAAACACCAAAACAACCAAATATCACCAAATAATAACAAAATATCTTTTTTCGACATTTTTTTTATTTTTTCTATGCTATTATGAAATGGTAAAGAAAAGAGGTGTGATGTATTTTGAGAAGCACAGTAAAGTGGTTCAAAGATGAAAAAGGCTACGGATTTATAAAATATACAGATAAAGAAGATATTTTTGTACACTACTCATCCATTAAACAAAATGGATATAAAACACTAAAAAAAGATGATGAAGTAGAATTTGATTTAATTGAAACAACCAAAGGATTTCAAGCAAGTAACACTAGAAAAATAGAACAATAATGAAAAATGAGATTATTGTTCTATTTTTTAATTAATATCAATCAGTCTTTTATAAGAAAATTCTCATAAAATAAGATAAGTTTATTTTTTTAACCTACTACTTTCCCATGTCCAATCTTTAATTTCTGGCATGTCTACTCCATTTTCTTTAATGTATTCAGAATGTTTCACCAACATATCTTTGCAATATTCTGCACAATAAGCACTTTTACTTTCAAACTCTGGCAAATGTTTTAAGGCTAACAAAACCAAATGAAAACGATCAACTTGATTTAAAACGCGCATGTCAAATGGTGTAGTAATACTTCCTTCTTCATTATAACCACGAACATGTAAGTTTTTATTATTTCTTCGATACGTAAGTTCATGAATTAAATTAGGGTATCCATGAAAAGCAAAAACAATCGGCTTTTCTTTTGTAAAAATCATATCATAATCCTTGTCACTTAATCCATGAGGATGTAAGGAATCCGATTGAATTTTCATTAAATCCACAACATTTACAAAACGCAACTTTAATTCGGGTATATGATTTCTTAAAATACTTACTGCTGCAAGCCCTTCAAGTGTAGGCATATCTCCACAAGTAGCTATAATTAAATCTGGTTCTACTCCCTTATCATTACTAGCAAATCCCCATATGCCAATACCCTTTGTACAGTGCATTTCTGCCTCTTTCATCGTAAGCCATTGAAAACTTGGATGTTTACTAGCAATAATAACGTTTACATAATTTTTCGTTTTCATAACATGGTCAAAACAAGAAATCAAAGTATTCGCATCAGGCGGAAGATAGGCT
>CAMYTM010000089.1 GCA_947297555.1 uncultured Mycoplasmatota bacterium
AAAGCGTTCTTACTTATTTCATTTTACCACATTTTTTTACTTTTTCATTAAAAAACTGCTGACATTTTTACTTTGTCAACAGTCTGTGCTAACTAGAAATAGTTAGTTTTTTGTTGTTTAAAAAAGAAAGTGAGAGTGATTATATATGACAATAGAAACTAAAGCACTTGTAATAAGTGAAGAGTTAAAAAGAAAAGTAAACATGTTATGTAGATTTGCTTGTGTTAAGTATGAACTCATTAATGGTAGTGTTATTAGTCTTAAAAATACTAATATTGCCTATGTAAAACCACATATTTTAAAAGTTAATGGTAATGACTATTTATTACTTGATGAGTATGAAGACATATTTATAAATGGTTATGATAAAAGAATAAAATTTAAAGGTTTAGAAGAATATTTAAAAGGAAATTAGTGAACTAGTTTACTATTCAAATACAATTTAGTGTACTTTTCGCGTACGATTTGAATACGATTTAGTTTACTATTTAAATACGAAAAAAATACAATTTAGTTTATTGTAATTTATAGAAAAAAGTATAAAATAGTTTATCAAAAGGAGGAATAATGGGATGAATCAAGAAAATAAAATTGCTGGGATATATGTGAGAGTGCCGTTGTAATACATAGGCAGACACATTATCTTCTTTTTCTTCTAGTTCTTGTTTCGTTATTGTAAAGCCATATTTACCAAAGTTTGTTCCAATATCTAATTTTCCATTTGGTAGATTTTCATTGATTAACTCTCCAGTTTTTAAGATGAATTTAATCTTGTAAAAATCTTCTTCTCCATTTTCTAGTTTTTCGCCAATAATAATTTTATCAACCAAACTATTGAAGACTTCTTCATTAAATTTGGTAAGACCTTTATATTGTTTTAAAGTATTAGAAATTTTATCAATTTGTTCTAGTTTTTGTTTTTTAGTAAGTTCTATATTTTCAGTATCTTTTAGTTGTTGTTCGTACTCTTTAATCTTGTTGGAAATTTCTTGATTTTTTTGATTTAAAATCTCTTTTGAAATTGTACCATCAAGTTGTAGATCAATGAGATTAGATAACTTATTTTCAAGTTTGGATATTTCATCTTGTATCTTTTTATGATTAAGATTATCTTGTTTTTCGTCAATGACTTCATTTACTTTTTTCATAAATGAATTGATATATTTATTACTATCTTGAAATAGTTTGTTATAAGCAATTACAAAAATATTCTCTAATTCTTCTTGTTTATAGTGTATTAAATTAGAACACTCAATTTTATTTCTATGACTTCTACATATCCAGTAAGCAACTTCTTTACCATTACTTCTGATTTTATAAGAACGTCTTATAAATCGTTCTCCACATATACCACAAAAAATTTTGCTACTAAAAGCATACTTCCTACTAAACTTATCTCTATTTCCATCTGATTTAATTATCTTACTTCTAATAGTTAATATTTCTTGGCACTTGTCCCATAACTCACGATAGATAATCGGTTCATGATGATTAGAAATAAAGTATTGTTCTTTCTCTCCATAATTCACTTTCTTTTTATGAGTTAAAACATTTTCCGTATAATACTTTCCTGTCTTTAAATCTCCCACATACTTTTCATTGATGATTATTCTTCTAACGGAAGCATGACACCATTTTAAATTAGAGGGACTAGGTATTCCTAGATTATTAAGATTAAGAGCAATCGTTCTAAAGCCTACACCTTTAGAATATTCTTCAAAAATATAAGTAATTATATCTTTTTTATTTTCATCTGGATAAATGATATCTTTTTCTTTATCGTATAAATAACCGAATGGAGCATATTTACCAACCAATTCTCCACGTTTCATTTTCATTCTTACCCCAGCTTTTACATTTTCTGAAATAGATTCACTTTCTGCTTGAGCAAAAGCACTATATAAAGTTAAAAATAATTCATTAGATAAACCTAGTGTGTGAATATTTTCCTTTTCAAAGAATACATCTACATTATGTTCACGAAGTAATCTAACACAATTTAAAGTATCAACAGTATTACGAGCAAATCTTGAAATAGACTTCGCTAGTATCAAATCAATCTTACCATTTAAAGCATCACTCATCATTTGATTAAATTGTTCTCTCTTTTTTGTTTGTGTACCAGTGATACCTTCATCAGCATATATTCCTACAAATTCCCAGTCAGGATTTTCTTCAATCATATTTTTATAATGAATTTGTTGTGAGTCGTAACTTGTTTTCTGATCTTCATTGTCTGTACTAACACGACAATAAGCACAAGCACGTATTAGTTTATTTTCTTTAGTTCCTTTTAAGCACATTGTTTTAGAAGTTGGTGCTATTACTTCAACATTTTTATTATTCATTTTTTCCTTTCCATAATTGTTGAATCAATAGCATATTTCAAATATTTTTTATCATACAAAACTATATTTTGAATTGTTTAATTTGTTATATTTTGCATATTCGTTTTCAATTTTATTTTTGATTTTTTTATATTCGTCATTATCAATTAAATTGTTTTCTTTGATAAATTCTAACATAGCAATTTCTACTACATATGATTTTAAATGTTCTAATCTTTTATCACTTCTTTCCATTTAATTATTACCCCCTTTAAATTCTTAAACAATTCATTTCATAGTTACGCACCAACTCCTCTTATATAATCTTAAAGAAATTATAACGCGCTTGTCTCTTTTATACAGCCCTACAAACAAAAAAAGATAACTAAATAATAGCTATCAAAATCATAAAAATATGAAAAATAATGGCCGAAGTTATGGCCATCGAAAACATACTTTTTCAAAAATAATCACAACAAAATAAAAGCAGGATAAACCTGTTTACAAAGAACTAGCCAGTGGCTAGTTTTCCCTTATTTCATAAGGAATTACGAAAAACACAAGTGTTTACATTAAAAGAATTTGTTATACAATCGTTTACTTTGCCTTTTTCACAAACCCTTATAAATAAAGACTTTCTAAAAACTGTGTAACAATCGTACACATTTTTTCAATGTAATTTTTCTAAAATTTCAGCCATAATTTTTAGAAATTTTAATGATTTCATGGACGTAAGTACGACCATAGTTTTAAAGAAAAATACTGATGAAAATGTAGATATTCGAATATGAAAAAAGCACTACTCATATTAAAAGTAGCGCCAATTGATACAATTTTTTCATATTCTACTATATTTTATCACTTGAATATTTATAGTCAATAAGGATAAAATGTCTTATGTTTTGTTGGAAAAAATGTTGCTATTTAATTCAATTAGTATATATTTTATAACACTTGCATTAAATAGATACCAATATAAAAACAAAACTATTTTCAATTATATCTATTTTGTTATCTTAAAACAAAATGAAAATTAAACATAATTTCTAGTAAAAAATTGAAAATTAGTGTATAATTATAAGCAGAGGTGAGGAAAAATGGAAAAAGAAGTTGAAATTTTATTTTATAAAGATATAGATTCCAATAGAGTAAGAGCATTTATAGATAAAAAAAGTAGTTCAGGTAAAAAATTTAGTTTAATAAAAATGCAAGAAAGTATGATAGATAGTGGTCAGTATACTCCAGAAGAAAAGAAAACTATGAAAGAAAATTTGATGATTCATCATTATGTATCATTATTACAGGATGGGTATCAATATATGCAAATTTTAAATGAAATAAATAATGGTATTAGATTAACTAAATTAAGAACTGATGTAAGTGATTCTATTCCACAATTAGAAGATGAAAAACAGTATTTAGAAAAAGCAAATATATTATTATCACAATTAGAAGAAGTTGAAAATTTTCCTTTTGTCAGACTTCCTAATGGTGCTATTGTTGAAATGCAACCAACTGATGAAAATGATTTAAGTGATATTGAACACGGTAAAACGTCTAGAAGATAATTCTATTTAATACGGTATATATAACAAAACTACTAAAATTTACGGTTAGTAGTTTTTCTATTCAACAATTATTTTTTTAATTTAAAATATGCCATTTTAAAGTCCTAATGATAAAGTTATATCTAGTTTATCAATATGGACTTTTTCTTGTTTTATATTTGTACCAATAGTGATATTGGTATTTATTTTGTAATCAAAATTTATTATATCTAATGTTTTAAAATAATACGGTATATGTGTTCCGTAAGAGTAAGTACTGAAGAACAAAGTCGTGAGGGTTTTAGTTTAAAAGAACAAGAAGAAAGATTAAAAG
>CAMYTM010000090.1 GCA_947297555.1 uncultured Mycoplasmatota bacterium
CTCCGATAGTAACTAAAAATTGCTTTTCTTTTTCTTTGTATACAATAATGCCTTCTGTTTCTTTTAGGATAGGTTCTAGTTCTGGTAATAAAAAGACAACTTTTTCTCTTCCTTCTTTTCTATTAATAAAAGTATTAATATTATCCATAGGTCCTGGACGATAAAGAGCGATTGTCGCCACCAAATCACTAAAATTTCTAGGTCTCAATTTTTGTAAGAAACTACGCATTCCACTACTTTCATATTGAAAAATACCTGTTGTATCTGCTTTTGTAAATAAGGAAAGAACAGATGAATCTTCTAAATTAATTTTATTTAAATCTACTTTTTTTCCCGTATCCTTTTTAATCAATTCTAAAATATTCGCAATGATTGTTAAATTTTTAATAGCAAGTAAATCCATTTTTAAAAGGCCAAGTTCTTCTAAGTATTCCATCGTAATGCCTGTTGAGATTTGATTCTCCATTTTAATAATCGGAATAATATCATCTAAAGGCGCTTTGGAAATGACTACCCCTGCTGCATGAGTCGAAATATTTTTTTTAATTCCTTCTAGTTTTAAAGAAATTTTATATATTTTTTGCAAAGTCTTGTTTTTTTCCAAAATCTGTTTCACTTTTTCATTTTGTAAATTTTCACGTAAGTTTTTTCCCGAATTGACTTCCTTAATTAAAATTTCAAAATCACGTTCACTATATTCAAAAATACGAGCCATATCTCGTAATACCAACTTGCTTTTTAAGGTAGCAAAAGTCATAATAGAGGCCACTTTATTTTCTCCATAACGTCCTCGAATATAATCAATTACTTTTCCACGTTTCGTATTTTCAAAATCAATATCGATATCAGGCATGGTAACACGTTCTGGATTTAGAAATCGTTCAAACAACAAGTTATATTTTAAAGGGTCAATATCTGTAATTCCTAGCGTATAACATACTAAACTTCCAGCAGCACTTCCTCTTCCAGGCCCTACAAATACATTGTTCTTCTTTGCAAATAAAACATAATCATATACAATTAAGATGTAATCTACAAACCCCATGTTTTTAATGACACTTAGTTCGTATTCTAAACGCTCCTTGTATTCTTCTTTAACTTCCCCTTGTAATCGTTTTAAAAGACCTTTTTTCGTAAGCCCTTCTAAATAAACATACGAATCTTTTTCTTCCGTATTATATAATGGAATGTAATTTTCATTCTTAGGGATTATAAGCGAAATTTCTCTTGCAAAAGTAATCGTTGTTTTTTCATCTTCTAAAGATACATTTTCATGATAATAATTATTTTCATAACTCTTTAGCGTGTAATCTTTGATATGAATATCTTCTTCTATCATTTTTAAATAATCTAAATAAATCGTATCTTCTTTTTTTAAAGAACGAATATTTTCTACATAAACAATATTCTCTCCTTTTAATAATGCGTGTGTTTTTTCATATTCATTTTGATAACCTATGTACACTATCTTAAAAATATTGGTTACTTCTTTATAAATAGGAAGAGAATGAAAAGGGACTATTACTATTATTTCATTATGATACATTTCTAAATCGACAAAATTAAGATCTCGTTCTGTTTTAATGGTGTGAATTTTTAATAAATTTTGATACCCTTTATAATTTTTAGCATATAAATAAAGAAGGCTATTATTTATAGAAATTTCAAGTCCAATAATGGGCTTGATTTTATTTTTTAAACATTTGTTGTAAAATTCCATAACTCCATATAAATTTTCATCTACAAGAGCACAAGCAGATATGTCATTTGTTTTTAGGAAAGAGATTAAATCGTCCATATGAATGGTACTTTTTAGTAAATTATAGTCTGTGGTAATTTTAAGTGGTACATACATATTTACTACACCCTCCTGTTGTTACTTCTATTATAGCAAAGAAGGCATTTTCTGGATATAGGAAAGAACAAATTTTTATTAGAATGTTGACAATATTGCTTGATTTCTTTTCTTGATTTTCATATACTATGTAACCGAGAGTAGAAAATCACGATGTCTACAAAGAAAAACAATGAAACTGTTACAAGTGAAAACAAAACTTTGCAGTTGATTGAAAATTTTAGAAATTTATTTTGAAAGTTTTCTGTTGTCTTCTACTCCTAGAAAGATTTTAACAAAGTTAGATTTAAATTAGCAATTTCTACTCCTTACATTAGAAAAAGAACAAAAAGAAAGAATGCAAGAATTACAGAACAATTATAAATCACAACTACAAAATAAACAAGAATTTACACTTTAAATTTTTAATTGACTTCGCTCTTCTTCCTTGTTAAAATGAAGAAGACTTTTTTATTTACAATCTATTATTTTTTACAACTTAGTGGCTCGAAAGATTATTTTCGGGAGTTTTTTTGTTTGCAAAAATGGAAAGAAGGGATAAAGTATGGATTCAAACGAAAAAAAACGAGAAGAACAATATTTAAAAAAAACTAGTTATTATTTAAACAATCAAATTAGCAAAATGGAACAAGACATCTTTCTAGATACAGAAAAGATAAAAGAATTTAGGAGATATGCCTGGGAAAACAAAGGTGGAATGGATAAGCAAGAGTTGAACGCAGTTAGAACAAGTGATGCCCAAGAAGCCATGGATTTATTAAGAGAACGCAACTATTTTAAGAAATTATTAAAAATTAAAAGTAGTCCTTACTTCGCTTCTATCATTTTAGAAGATGAGGAAAAGATAAAACAAAAAATATATATTGGAATGACGTATTTAAAAGATGAAAACTTAGATAATTTGATTTATGACTGGCGTGCTCCTATTAGTAGTGTATTTTATGATTATGAAACAGGTCCAGCCCAATATGAAGCACCAATGGGAATTATTAAAAGTTACTTGTATGAAAAAAGACAATATAAAATTGAAAATCAAAAACTTTTGCGTATTATTGATAGTTCAATCAACATTGATGATGAAGTACTACAAGAAGTTCTAGCAAGTGAATCAAGTGACAAGATGAAAAATATTGTAACTACTATTCAACAAGAACAAAACAGTGTCATTCGAAATATAAAAGACAGACACTTAATTGTTCAAGGAATTGCAGGTTCCGGGAAAACGAGTGTTGCTTTGCACCGTATTGCTTTCTTGCTTTATAAAATCAAAAACTTGTCTTCAGATAAGATTTTAATCTTCTCCCCTAATCAAATTTTTACGGAATATATCTCTGATGTTTTGCCAGATTTAGGAGAAGAAAATACATTACAAACTACTTTTCATGATTATTTGTCTAAAATTATTAAAGAATACAAAACAGTAGAATCTTATATTGATTTCTTGAATCGTCATTATTTAAATCAAAATGCTAGCATAGAACTTATAAAATATAAACAATCAAATGCCATCATAAAAGATTTAGAAGATTTTGTTTTTCATTATGAAAAGAATTCTTTCTTCAAAAAAGGATTTACTGAAAATAAAATATACGAATATACGAAAGAAGAACTAAACGATTTATTTCATTATCGCTATTCTACTGTTCCTTTTTTTGAAAGATTAGAACAAATGGCCACTAAGTTTTCAGAGAATAATTACAATGGGAGTAAAAAAAAGAAAGCCACTTATCATAAACTTTTATTAGAATCCTTGGAAATAAAGAAGGATTATAAAAGCATTTTAAGAGAATTTTACGAAAGCCCTTTCTTTAGAGAACGAATGATGAATGCTGATTTAAAAAAATTAAGCAATACCAAAGTGATTTCTTATGATGATGCTTTACTATTAGTCTACTTAAAAGGCTTAATGGAAGGCTTCTACTATGAGCGTAATATAGAACAGGTTGTGATTGATGAAGCCCAAGATTATAGTTATTTACAATATATGATTCTTTCAAAAATATTTAAAAAATCTTCTTTTACTATTTTAGGAGATACTAACCAAAACATAAATCCGTTTTATAATTATGATACGTTATATGAACTTACAAATATTTTTCCTGGAAAATACATAGAACTTACCAAAACTTATCGTTCTAGTGAAGAGATTATCGAATATGCAAATCAAATTTTGGGTTTACATCATATCTGTGCTATTCGAAAAAAAGTAGAAAAGCCAGTTATTATTCGCAAAAACAATACTACTTTGAAAGAAGACATAAAAAAATTAAAAAATAATTATAAATCTCTTGCTATTATAACTAAAAATGCTGAGGGAGCCAAACAACTCTATGAAC
>CAMYTM010000091.1 GCA_947297555.1 uncultured Mycoplasmatota bacterium
ATATAAAAGAAATACGTAAATCATGTGGGTACACACAAAAAGAACTAGCAAGTAAGTTAGGGATAACACAACAACAATATTCTAGATATGAGACCAATACCAATAAAATACCGCATGAAATGTTTTTAAAGATTTTAGATGGTTGTGGTTATCAATTAAATTTGAAAAAAAAGAAAAAAGTTTCAATTTTATCTAAATTGTTTTCAATTTAGATAATTGGTATTTTCATCTGGTAAATCCTTTAGTAAATTTTCCTTTTATTCTTTTCAATTTCCAAAATTTGTGATTTGCAATCCTTTTTTTCTTCTGTTATTTTGTTAAGTATAAAAAAAAGTTCATTGTCAAACAAACGATTGTTCGTTAAAATGATTGACAAACTGATTTTTCTATAATAAAATAAATTTGTGATAAAAAATGGAGGACAAAATGAAAACAACAAAAGATGTAAAAGATAAAGATAAGGCATTGGAGCAAGTATTAGCAGATATTGAAAAACAATTTGGAAAAGGCGCTATTATGAAATTAGGAGAAGACTCTCATATGGAGATTGATGTGACAAGTAGTGGGTCTTTAACTTTAGATGTTGCTTTAGGTGTTGGAGGTTATCCAAAAGGAAGGATTGTAGAAATATATGGTCCTGAATCATCTGGAAAAACTACATTTGCACTACAAGCCATAGCGGAAGTCCAAAAGAGTGGTGGTAGAGCGGCATTTATAGATGCAGAGCATGCATTAGATCCTGTTTATGCTAAAAATTTGGGAGTAAATATTAAAGAATTATTGCTTTCTCAACCAGATACAGGAGAACAAGCCCTCGAGATATGTGAAGCATTAGTAAGAAGCGAAGCAGTAAATATTATTGTAATTGATTCAGTAGCCGCTCTTGTTCCACAAGCAGAAATTGATGGAGAAATGGGAGATAGCCATGTAGGACTTCAAGCCAGGTTAATGAGTCAAGCTTTAAGAAAGTTATCTGGAACTATTAATAAAACAAAAACTACGGCGATTTTTATTAATCAGTTAAGAGAAAAAGTTGGAGTGTTGTTTGGAAATCCTGAAACTACTCCAGGAGGAAGAGCCCTTAAATTCTATTCTACTATTCGTCTTGATGTACGTCGTGCAGAACAAATAAAAAATGGTGACCAAGTTATTGGAAATCGTACAAATATTAAAGTAGTTAAAAATAAAGTAGCGCCGCCATTTAGAACTGCAACTGTAGATATCATGTATGGAGAAGGAGTTAGTCGCGAAGGGGAGATTATCGATATTGCTAGTGAGTTAAATATTTTAGATAAAAGCGGTGCTTGGTATGCTTATCAAGGAGAAAAAATAGGCCAAGGAAAAGAAAATGTAAAAGCATTTCTTAAAGAAAATACGAGTTTACGTAATGAATTGGAACAAAAAATACGTATTCATTATGGATTTATTAAGGATGAAGAAATTAAGAAGACAGTTTCGCAAGAATAGTCTTTCTTTTTTTTGAATATTTTATAATGTTTTAAAGAATCACCGAGAATGGATTTATAAAAATAATAAGAATATTAGATTGAGTATTTTGCAGAAAATGATTTTGAAACTTCTATAAATTATAATAGTTATTTATTTATTTTTAGGGCTTGCTTAGGCAAAGGCAAATTAGAGTTTCATAATTTATTAAAGGAACCGTTTAATGAATATTTAGTAAATATCAATTCAAGTTTGAGAAATATAATAGTGTTTATGGGAAAGGAAAGAACTTGCAATCGTGCTCAAAAAGAAATAGAAAATTGGTATGTAAATCAATTTATTTCAAATATTGTAGAGGGATTATCTAAAAGATACCAGAATATGGGGAAGAATGTAATCTTTTAAGAACACGTTATTTAAATCGTTGTCATTGTATTTATCTAGATTATCATTGGCCAAATTCTTGTGGGAATCCAAGAACAAAACTGCTTTTTTAAAAATGGATATTTAGAAATAAAAAAATAATTATTGCTAAATTTCCATTAAAACTTTATAATTAGATTATAGACTTATTTATTTAAATATGAATTTGTTATATAAAAAATAAAAATAATGGAGGGATAGTATGAATTTTAATTTAACATCCATTATTTTAGCTTTTTTAATTGGAATTATTATAGGAGCAATTGCTATTTTTGTAGTAGAATCATTAAAAAATGTAAATGCTTCTAAAAAAGCACAGAAATTATTAGAAGATGCCAAGAAAGATGCAGATAAACATAAAAGAGATACTTTACTTGAATTAAAAGAAGAGTCTTTTCGTTTAAAACAAGATACTGATAAGGAAATTAAACAGAAAAAGGAAGAAATAAAGGATTCTGAATCTCGTTTGATGCAACGTGAAAATAACTTAGACAAAAGAGAAGAAATGTTGCAAAAACGAGATTCTATATTAGATGAGCGTGATAATAATTTAGTTGCTAAGCAAAAAGAATTGCAAGAAAAAGAAGCCAAAATGGATGAACTATTAAAAGAGGAGTTACAGCAATTAGAAAGTATTTCTAAGTTTTCAAAAGAAAAAGCACGTGATTTGATTATGAAACGTGTTGAAGAGGAAATGTCTTTAGAAATTACAAGTTATATTAAAGAAAAAGAAAGTGAAGCAAAATTAGTTGCGAATGAAAAAGCAAGAGATTTAATTGTTTCAAGTATGCAACGTTATTCAGAAGATGTTGCAAGTGAACAAACGGTGAGTACAATAAGTTTACCAAATGACGAAATGAAAGGTCGCTTAATAGGAAGAGAAGGTAGAAATATTAGAACAATTGAGTCTGTAACAGGTGTCGATTTAATTATAGATGATACACCAGAGGCAATTGTAGTTTCTAGTTTTGATCCACTTCGTCGTGAAATGGCAAAAATAACAATTGAAACTTTGATTAAAGATGGAAGAATTCATCCTTCGCGCATTGAAGAAGTGTATGATAAAGTGGAGAAGGATATTCATAATAAAATCACAGAGATGGGTCAAGATGCAATTTATAAGTTGGGTCTTACTAATGTAGATGCTGATTTAGTACATTTAATTGGTAAACTTCATTTTAGAACTAGTTATGGCCAGAATGCTTTACAACATTCAATTGAAGTAGCAAATCTTACAGGCTTAATGGCAGGAGAATTAGGAGAAAATGTTACTCTTGCAAAACGAGCAGGACTTTTACATGATATTGGAAAATCAATAGATTTTGAAATGGAAGGTTCTCATGTGGAAATAGGGCTTGATATTGCTAAAAAATATCATGAAGAAGAAATAGTATTAAATGCCATTGCTTCTCATCATGGTGACGAGTCCCAAACGAGCGTTATCTCTGTACTTGTACAAATTGCTGATACTTTGTCAGCAGCAAGACCTGGAGCAAGAAATGATTCTTTAGAAAACTATATGAAACGTTTAGAACAATTAGAAGAAATCGGAAATTCTTTTGAAGGAGTAGAGAAAGCTTATGCTATGCAAGCAGGACGAGAAATTCGTATAATGGTAAGTCCAGAGGAAATTGATGACACTACAAGTTTTAAAATGGCTAGAGATATTAAAAATAAAATAGAGTCCGAAATGCAATATCCAGGAACCATTAAAATAACTGTTATTCGTGAGACAAGAGCGCAAGAAGAAGCAAAGTAAAGGCTTCTTTTTTCTTTAAGAAAGGAAATTATGCTATGAAAATAAGATATGATTATCAAAATACAAAAGAAGTAAGGCATGTTTATAATATTGCTTTAGGAATTTATTTTCAAAGTTTTTGTTTGTTGAATCTTAGTATGAAAAATGAGCGCTCTTTGTTAAACTTATCTTTAAGTGGATACTTAAGATGTATTTTATATGGGTTATCTATTGCCTTGTTTTCAGAATTTATCAATCTATCATTTATAGAGTATTTTTTTGCCTTTTTATTACTTTTGCGCTTAATTATTTCAACTTTTCAACTTTTCATTTATTTTATTTCTTTGTATCTTGTAAAAGACACTTCTGGTGAAATTGAATTTTCAGAAGAAGGAATTTTAGATACAAGTGTACGAGGGAAATGTGTATATATGCCCTATAGAAAAGCAAAATTGCTTTATTTAACAGAGGAAACCATTTATATTTTTACAAATTCTATTGTTTATTTTTTTCCTTATTCAAGTAGTAATGAAGAAATTGTAAAAGAAGTATTTGCAAAATACAAACCTAATACT
>CAMYTM010000092.1 GCA_947297555.1 uncultured Mycoplasmatota bacterium
CTTATCCCTTGTCCAAAACTCGTAGTTGCAAGTTCAACAGGTCCCATTTGTTCTAATGAAAACAAAATACCACTTGCTTCTCCATTTAAATCTATCCCCGTTTTTTTGCCAAATCCAAAACTTTTAATATAATTTAAAAGTCGTTCTGCTCCTAGTTTTTGGCCCATCACAACAAATCCTGGATTACAAGAATTTTCCACTACTTGAAGCATTGTCTCTGCACCATGTCCACCTGCTTTCCAGCACTTAATTCTAGCACCCTCTACTTGTATGGAACCACCATCATAATAATTATCATTAAATAAATTTATTGTTTGTTCCTCTAAAGAGGCTGAAAGAGTAATAATTTTAAAAGTAGAACCTGGCTCATACGTCATCCATATTGGTAAATTACGATTAATAACTTCAACGGAAGACGTCTGGTATTGATTTGGATTAAAATTGGGTCTTGAAGACATTGCCAAAATCTCTCCAGTATTTGGATTCATTGCCATAATAAGGGCTTGTTCAGGATTATATTTGCTTACAACATTATCTAACTCATTTTCAATAGCAAGTTGTAAATCGATATCAATCGTTAAATCCACATTAATGCCATTTTGAGGTTCCTCATAAACCTCCGTAAGTTCTAGTCTGTTGCCTTTGCCATCTGAAAAATACTTAATCGCCCCATCAGCACCAGTTAAATAATCATCATAATTTAACTCAATTCCAGATAACCCTTGATTATCTATTCCAACATACCCTAATACATGAGATAAAACATTTCCATAGGGATAATATCTTTTACTTTCCTTTACTAAGTATACCCCATCATATCCTAAATTATTAATTTCTTCTGCAACATCATAAGATAATTGTCTCCCTTCAGGGTGCACCCTTTCAATGGATGTTTTTTTAGAAATATGACGGTACATTTCTTCATAAGTAACATTTAAAATACTTGCAAGTTTCTCCGCTACTTCTTCTTTATTTTGAATTTGATTGGGAATGACGACTAAAGAAGTTGTCGTAATATTAGTAGCAAGTACTTTTCCATTTCTATCTCGTATTTCTCCTCTATCCGCCGTAATCGGAAGTTCCCTACTCCATAACGATTCTGCTAAACTTGAAAGTTTATTATACTTAAATACTTGAATATAAAACACCCGAAAAATAACTGCAAACAAAAGTACACACACTACAACTAAACAAACACGAATACGTATATGGATTTGATTAAAAAACATAATAGTTCTCCTTTATAAAATTGTATTATAAAAAATGAAAAATTATGTTTTAAAAATCTACTTACTCTATTATTAAGGAACACTCTTATTAAAATAAATATGCAAAATTAAACAAAAAATAGAAACTAATTAGAAAGTTCATTTTTATTTTTTTAAATAATTTCTACTTAATACTAACTCTTCTTCAAGTCTTTCAAAAATTCCTTTTACTACTTTTTCAGAAAAAGGATTAGGCATACCATATTGCTTTATCAATTCCTTAAAAGAATAATAGGAAGCAACAGAACCAACTTTTTTAAAAAAATCTAAATGATTGGAGCATTGATCAAAAATAACAAATGCCCCAAAGTACGAAAGACCATAATCGATATAATAGAAAGGATCTAAATAAATATGGGATTGTCTATAAAATACCCTCCTGTTTCTAAATTAATATGACCCGTATTCTCACTCTCTAAATGATATTTTTTTGCTAATTCTAACCACGTTTTTCTTAAATCTTCTCTCTTTAAATCTGTTTTTTCATAAATTCTTTCTTGAAATTCATCTACCAAACAAATATAAGGCAAATCACAAATAAACTGATAGATTTTTAAAAAACAATATTTTTGGTAATCCTATTTCGTTGCAAATACATTTTCCAAAGCCTTCATGGAAAGAAGTTCCATAGCATAAGAAAACATCTCTGCTATTTCCATAGTAGGATATTTTAATAAAGGGGAAACAAGATACTCCTGATCTTTTATGGAAGCGCAATATTTTTGAAAAGCATGTCCCATTTCATGCGTAATGGTTTTTACATCTTCATAAGTATTTTTAAAATTTCCTGTAATCACTGGCATACAAGTTTCTGTTAAATAATTGGTAATAGCAAATGTAACCTTATTTTCCCTTTGTTCTAAATCCATATAATTGGATTGTAACATTATAGAAAACAAAGAGGCCAATTCCCCATCAACTTTAGAAAAAGATTTTTCTATTTCTTGCAATAATTCCACATTACTATATTTTAATTTCGGCATCTCACTAAAAAATATAGTGTCATAGTATTCTAATTGGTTTAAAGAAAGTTCCTCTTTTTGCCATTCTTTTAACTTTTTTACAATTGGACTTACATAACGATTGATATTATTTCTAAATTGTGCAATATTTTCATAATCGTATCCAAACCTTTTCAAACGACACAAACTATATGTCACATAATTTGCAAAACCTAATTTTTGAGCCATTTCATTGCGCACTAAAACTAAATCATACAATATCTTGTCATATTCCTCTTGGTTGGCATAGTAATAATCATTGATAGCCTCTTGAGCATTCTTTCTTACTCGTCTGTTTTTATTTGTAAAAAAGCCTGCTATATAAGAATAAGTCGTATTTTTTCCTTCAAACTGTATTTTCTTTTGTTTTAATAATCGGTATTGATTTTTCAATTCGTTTTCCTTTTGTTGTAACCCTACTATAACATCATTAGAAATTTTTAATTGAAACTCTACGCTAGTAAAGAAATTACTGGGGACTATTTCTAACAATCTTGTTTTATAGGGAGAAACAATCACAATTTCATAAAATGGAACAAATAACAAATCAAATTTTGGCTTATACATATTCCAATACTCTAATTCTTTAGAAAAGAACATATCGCTACTATCACGCATATTTCGAATATCTGCATAGTCATACATTTCTTCTATATGATTTTGAATCGAGATGATTTTTTTACAAAACAAAAGAAAAGACTCATAATTATCTGCTTTCTTTAACTCATGGACGAAATCGTTTACTTCTTTCTTTGTTTTTTCATATGAAATACGTTCATAATTCAAATTATTAAAATTCTTTCCTAAGACTAACATAACTCTATATCACTCGCTTTTTACTTTTTTCTATATTTTATCACAAAAGACAAACATAGACATTATTCTCCTTAAAAAATTTTAATATTTATTCTACATATCAAATCAAAAAAATCCTTTTGATAAGGATTCAATCACACTTATAATATTCTTCACTTTCTTCAAGTCTTCTAGCATACCCTGCCGCAACACAAAAAGAATAAAGAAAGAAAAGATAACATAACAAAGCACCAATAAAAATATACTTCATAAAAAACAACCAACCTTACTAATCTACTATTAGTCTTCCCCTAAATACACCTCGATATTCTCATTTTTTAAAACTTTCAAAGGATTTTCATAAGTGAGTTCTTCAAACTTCTCAATGGTTATTAATTTAATAATCTCTTTTCTTACCTTTTTCATATTTTTAAATAATACATCATCACTATGATGAATATCCGTGGCCAAAAAATGATATTGATTATTCTTTAACATATACAAAAATAAGTGCTTAGCATGTTTCCCATATTTACCTATTATATTAGAAAAATTCCCTTGAAACAGACACCCCATTTTTAAGATTTCCTCTATTAATTTATGATTTTCTTGCAAATAAAGATATCTTTCTGGGTGAGCAATAATGGGAACATAATCCCTACTACGTAGATAAAACAAAAGTTCCAGCATTTCCTGCATAGGACTAGAAACTGGAAGTTCAATTAATAAATAGCGACTCCCATTCAATGACGTAATTTCATTATGACGAATCAAAGAAAGAATAGTAGTATCAATAAAAATTTCATTTCCTAAATACAAATGTATAGGAATATTCTCATTTTTTAAATACTCTTTCAAATTTTCTAAGCGCTCATATTTATTATAATTATTACAAACGTATTTACTTCCAGTAATATAATGTGGGGTGGCAAGAACATGCGTAATTCCCAACTTAACCATTTTTTTTAATAACAAAACACTTTCTTCTATACTTCTTGCGCCATCATCGATTCCACATAGTATATGAGAATGTATATCTATCATTTAAAACACCTTACTCATAATAATTTCCATAATAACTGCCATGAATATC
>CAMYTM010000093.1 GCA_947297555.1 uncultured Mycoplasmatota bacterium
CCTATTACATCATAACTTTTTGTTTTCGGTATTTTTTTCCATTCTAAATTAATGACAATAAATGGAATAGAAGAATAATTTGTCACATTATAAATCGAAAGTGTTTTATAATTTGTATCTAAAAAATTGGAATTAGGCATTATAGAACTTCTAGGAAGTTCTGTTTTTTTAATTTTTAAATTTGAGGCAGAATAATACTCTCGAAATTTCAAAAAATCTTCTAAATTCATATTTTCTAAATATTCTTCTCCGTGAATGGTTAAAATATTTTGATATTCGTGTGTTTTAAATTCTAACCCTTTTTTATTAACATATATAATTTCTTTTGCCTCAACATTTGTTAGAAGAACTCTAAAGAAAACCAATACAAATAAAATGAATTTTCCCATAATTCACCTCCTTCCTATGGATATATATTAATAAGAACAATTTAAAAAAGAAAAGCAACGCTAAGTTGCCTTTTTTTAATTTTTAGAGAAACTATGGGTTGCTTGTAAAAAGTTCTTAAAAATAGGTACTCTGTAAGAAAGAAAGGAGGAAATATCTATGTAAAACAAGAAAATAGTAGGGGCTTTTGTTTGACAGAAAGATAAAAGAAAGAGGAGAAAAAATGAATTTAGACGAAATCTATTTTAAAGATAATTTTACAAAAGAAGGGGAAAAGGTAAATTTAGAAATTAATAAATTAGAAGCAGAATGTATTACTTCTAAAAATAATAAATTTCATTTGGATGACGAAGGGAATTTAAAAGTAAATTCGATTACAACTATTGAGCCGATTATTACAGAAATAGTAACCGATATTTTATACCCAGTTGGTTCTATTTATATGAATGTAAATGAGATGAATCCAAATCTAATATTAGGTGGAACATGGGAACAAATAAAAGGAAGATTTTTACTTGCAAGTGGTGACAATGGCGATGGAAAAAATTATGCTTTAAATAGTACTGGAGGTAAAGCATCTTTAAGATTAAGTGCTGCTATTGGCGCATGTAATAATGATGCTGCTTCATTAGGATACATGATTGATGGAAGAACTGGACTTCAAAATAATAATGATGCGTTTTATGTAGTAAATGGTACAGGCGTAGTAAAATTTAATAATTGGAATCACTCAACACCTGTAACAGAGCATGACGATCCTGATCGTTATACAAAAATAATGCCACCTTATTTGGTTGTAAGTGTTTGGAAAAGAGTAGCCTAATGAAAGAAATTATTGATTTAAGAAAACCACGAGAAAAACATTTTTTAAATGAGGATGGCACTTACACTCTTTATGCTTACGAAGAAGATGTTCACTTTTTAAAAAATGGACAATATCAAGAATTTGATACAACGATTGTAGAAAATGAAAATGTCTTTATTACAAAAGAAAGTCCGATTCTTTATACTTTTTCAAAAAAAAGTACAGATGCATTTTTATTAAAGTTAGAAAAAGACAGATACTTCTTACATTTAAATATAGAGAATAAAAAAATAAATCCTATATTAAATAAAAATACAATTCTTTATAAAAATATACTAGAAAATATTGATATTCAATATGATTGTTTACCTAATAAAATAAAGGATACCATTATTTTACACCATCCAACTAACGATTTTAAGAATCTTCTATATAAGATTCAAACAAATTTAAAATTGAAATTAAATGAAAATGGAAAGATAATAGCAACTAATAATGAAGAACAAATATTTACAATTGACCCCCCAACATTAACAGATAGAAATCAAAAAGAGTATCCTATTTGTTACCAATTGGAAAACGACGAGAACCATTATTATTTACATTTTCAAATAGATGAAAATATTTTAGAAGATGAAAACAATTACCCACTTACAATTGACCCAACGATTGATACAAGCAAAGAAGAAAGTGTATTTGATACTTATATTTATCCTGGAGATGAAAATATAAATCGGAATGTACAAGATGTTTTAAAAGTAGGAGTAGATGAAAACAATACAATTTATCGAACACTTATGAAATTCACACTTCCCAATATTGGAACAGCAAGTGATGTAATAGATGCAAGAGTTTGTATTGTTCCACACCCAGATAAATACTATTATTCTTATCAAAATTTTAAGAAAGATATTATTAATGTTCATGCTATTAATATTCCTTGGAAAGAAGAGGATGCAACTTGGAACGGAATGCATGATAAATATAATGATAAAGTAGAAGATTATTTTTATGGAGAGTATGCTATTCAAGTTCCAGAATTTAATGAAAATGGTGGTTTAATAGGATATAAATGCGAATTAAATTCTTCTTATTTTAATATTACAAATTTAGTAAAACGTTGGTATACAGGTTTAGAAAATAACGGTATTTTACTAAAAGCCAATAATGAAATTCATAAAGAAGAATCCCAAGAATATTATTTTTTTTCTAAAAATAATAATGCCATAGAAAAATATGACATTGAAAATCCTAAGCCATTTTTAATAATAAACTATCGGAATCAAAATGGATTAGAAGATTATATGACTTATCAAAATATAGGCTTTAGTCAAGGTGGGTCTTATATTAATAATTTAACAGGAAATGTAACTAGTATTTTTGAAATTAATAGTACATTATCTGGAAAATTTCCTATCACACTATCTCTTATTTATAATACGAATGACGTTATTTTAAATAATACCTATGGATGTGCAAAAGGATACAAATTTAATTACTACCAAACTTTAAAAGAAGTAGAATTTGATTCAGTATGTTTAGAATATCTAGATGAGGATGGGACAATTCATTATTTTAGAAAAATAACAGATAATGATAACAATGAAAAAATAATAGATGAAGACGGTTTAAATCTCATTGCATCCAAAGAAAATGATATTTATACTCTGACTGATAAGAACCAAAGTCAGTTAAAATTTACAAAAAGAGAAGATATTTACTATTTAACAGAAATTAAAAATTCAACCCAGAATAGTATTAAAATTGAATACAATAATCAAAATAAAATAAACAAAATTATAGATGGAAATAATGAAGAAATTTGTATTGTATATACAGAAGATCAAATTATTGCAACTAGCAATTATGACACAACAACTCTTAATCTAATAAATAACCAAATTAGTTCCATTAACAATAAATATGGAACCATCACGATTCATTATAATTCAAAACAATTAGTGAATGAAATAATAGATACAAATGGTTTAGCCAAGTTATATGATTATTATGAAAACACACTTTATCGCTTAAAAAAAATAAGTGAAATTGGGGAAAATGGAACTGTCGGAAATACATTAGAATTTATTTATGAATTTAATGTCACCCGTGTTAGAGATAGTAAAGGAAGATTAAATTCTTACACTTTTAACAACCAAGGAAACACTATTTGTATTACTAATTTAGACGAAGATGGTGATTTTAAAAATAGTTATGGAATATTAAAAGAATATTTTAGCGATTTTAATGGGACAAAGCCAGAAATAAAAAATAAATTACAACTAGAAACCACATCCATAAAACACACAAAAAACTATATGTATGACTCTAGTTTTGAAAACGGAAGTATTGATATTTCATCTTTATCAAATGAATTTGCTCATACAGGACAATATAGTTTAAAAGTCGATAGATTGTATAACTGGGATATTTCTAATATTACGAACAATGGTGCCTATACTTTTAGCGCTTATTTTAAAACAAATACTAGGGCAACTTTAAGTTTAGAATATAGCGATAACCCAACCACCGAAGTAAAAGTTTTTAGAAAAGTAGAAATAGAACCAAATGACGATTTCGTAAGATATTCTATTCCTATATATATTAGTGAAACTTACAAAAAGGATTTCTTTACGATTCAATTAATTTCTGATTCTTTAGACGGAATTATTTATGTAGATGATGTACAATTAGAAGAAGGCGAGACAGCAAATTACTATAATTTAATCGAAAATTCAGATTTTTCTAACGGACTTAAAAGTTGGACGTATAATGCAGTAGATAAAGAAGGAAATACTATTAATGATGGAAGCCATATAAAAATTCTACCAAATGGAGAGTCTGCATTTTGTATGCATTGTGCCCCCGAAACTTCTAAATCTTTAGACCAATTTATTCCTATTAGTGGAAAAGCCAATGATACTTATCGATTATCATTCTGGTACAAAAATGAAGGAATTAGAG